>CANQTI010000033.1 GCA_947626725.1 uncultured Eisenbergiella sp. | reverse complement strand
CCCGCCAGGCCGCATGCCCCGGTGATCACCAGAAGGGGCGTCAGGTTGCCCACGAACATCGCCAGCACGTGCTGGAGGCCAAGGGGGATCGCCTGGGAAAGCGGCAGCTTCCCGGTGAACGAGAACGCCTGCTCCGAAAGACCTTTTTTCTTTTCCATAATACAGTTCTCCTCGCTTCCTCATTAGAATGTGAAAATCATGAACCATATTATAAAAGATAAGAGGGCCGGAAACAATGGTGAAACTGCCGTTTTTCGCGCTGTCGTGACAGATTTTTTACACACCATTCCTGAAAAAGAGAGCTGCGGCCTCCGCTTTCCCCATGCGAAAATTTTTCCCCGTCTTCATTCATTCTCGTTTTCCGGATTCTGCTGCCCTCATCCGGCCACTGTTTTTTCAGCTTGCCAGGGGAATCCGGAGTACCTGCCCGATCTGAAGCATATCGCCGGTCAGGCCGTTGGCCTGGCGAATGGCCTCCACCGTCGTTCCGTATCTGCGTGAAAGCTCCCAGAGCGTATCGCCGTCACGGACCGTATATTCCACATATGGTCCCTGGGATACCGGAATGCGCAGCACCTGCCCAATTTGGATCATATCGCCGGTCAGGCCATTGGCCTGACGAATGGCGCTGACCGTAGTGCCGTAACGCTGCGCAATCAGCCACAGACTGTCCCCTGCCTTTACTGTATAGCGCACCATCCCCGTCTCCGGCACGGGCACATTTTCCCCAATTCCCAAATAAGTATCATACAGCGACTGCCAGGTACGTGCCCCCACGATCCCGTCCGCTGTCAGTCCCTTTGCCCGCTGAAAAGCGATAACCGCCTGCGTCGTTTCGCTGCCGAAAACACCGTCCTGCACAGGGGCCGGAATGGACGGATCATACTGAGACGCCACATTCAGCAGATACTGCAGTGTCACCACATCCTGCCCGCCGCTCCCCTGCCGCAAGACCGAATCCGGCGGTACCGTTCCGATCCCCAGTGCCGTTCCCTCGCTGTCCAACTCCGCCAGCCGGGTCACCGCCGTATAGACATCGGAAAGTTTATACCAGGTGGTTTTCCCTATGACACCATCCGGCACCAGATTGAAAATGCTCTGGAATTTCGTCACTGCTGCCCTGGTAGCCTCTCCAAAGACACCGGTCGGGTCGGTAATCGCGGGAATGGCAGGATAATTGCGCCGGATGCGATTCAGCCAGCTTTGAACGGTCTGCACATTCAATCCGCTGCTCCCCTGCTGCAGCGCCGTACCGGGATAAGAAGACAGCGCGTTGGTAACAGTATTGGTTTTTGCGATCCCGATATCGTTCGGATAGTAATGGCGAAGGATCTGCAGCGGCGTATAACCCTGATCCGCCAGGGAAACCGTTCCCCACTGGGAAAGCCCCGGGCAGGTGACCGTACTCCCGTTGCAGAAAGAGGTGAAATAAGGCGCATACTGCCCCTGTCTGCGAACATATTCTCCATACATCTCATCCACCGCATTGCTGATAGAATGGTAAATGGGACGGCCGGGCACATAATACTGATCATAAGCAGTGCTGTTTGTGATATCAAAATCGTACCCCTTCCCCCTGTACCATTCTGTATAAACACGGTTTAGGGCAAACGTCATAATCGCGTAAATGTTCGCTTTCAGTGCCGCCCCAGGCCAGGTAGGATAGATCTCGCTGCTCGCCGCATTTTTCACATAATCCAAAAACGGCACCCGAACATTGGCCGCATAAGAATCCGGCGCGCCTAAGTGCACGATGATTGGATCCGGGATTACCACCTGCCGCAGCACCCGCCTGTCCGCGGAGGTGCCCTGTTGGTCCCTCCTGTTATCCATAGCAACAACCGGAGGCCCCACAAAAACGGTTCCGTTCTCCTGCGCAAGCTGCCGCACCGGCTCCTCCCGCTCTGCCGACCCTTTCCGCTCTGCCTGCTCCTGCAGCACCTGATATCCCTCCGGTGTCTGCCTCATACGCCCGGCCTGCCGCTCCTCCAGCGGAACCATCGCCACCGGCAGCATGGCCGTCTCTCCGTCAAAAATGGGAATTTCCGTGACCGTCATCGGCGCAAAGCCTTCTGTCTCCGCCGTTACACTATATCCGACATAGGGCGTCCCCAAATAACCGGGGCTGAGCGAAAAACGCCGATCCACCGTCGCCAGCGGAACCGTCTTCGTTTCCCCGCTTTCATCCGTAACCAGATTGTAGAGGGCGTTTCCCGCATCATCCCGCACCCAGACCCGTACCCCGTCCAACGGAACAGCTTCCTGCGCTGTTCTCACCTGTACCTGCAAATATCCAATGGCCATGTTTTCGTTCCTTTTTGAGTGATCAATCTATAAATATGAAAAATAAGAAGGGATGTGATGCACATCCCTTCTAAAAACGACCCCTATACCCTCTTTCTCCTATAACCGTTGCCTCTTTCCTCTTATTTTCAAATGCCTATTCTTTAATTCTCCGTTTTGACCATCCTAACACCAAAAATGTCCGGAGACTTCATGACCTCACCAATCAGTAATCTGGATTTCTTTTAATATGTCACTTCTCCATCATGTTCCAACAAAGATACGGAATTGACCGCCTCCAAACGGCTGATTTCCTGTACTAACTCCCCGCCATTTTTAATTCGAAGTTCCAAAATCAGGCTGATTTTTCCTTTGGATATATTTCTGGACTTCACCTTATAAAATTTCCCATATTTTTTCACAACTGCTTCTAACGCATTTTCAATATCCGGCCTTTCCCCATTGACTACCAAGAGCATCGGCGGTTCAACGATTGGCAGCCGGTTCAGAATTAAAATGCCGAAGGTTGCAAAAAGAGCAAGCAGTACCGCAATTTCCGCCAATCCTGCTCCGCAGATGATCCCTGTCCCGATACTCCAAAACAGGAAAATCAAATCCATGGGATCTTTGATCGCTGTACGAAATCTCACAATAGACAAAGCGCCAACCATACCTAGAGAAATGACAATGCTGAACTGAATCGTCAAAATAATAGCGGCAGTGATCAAGCATAAAATTGCTAAAGAAATATTAAAATTTTTTGAATAAAATGTTCTTCGCGTCACGACCCGATAAACCAGGAAAATATAGAACGCCAAACAGGAGGTAATGATAAATACAAACAGGATCTCTTTAAAACCCATTTCAATCCCTGAAAAACCTTCCAAAAATGATGTCCTGAAAATATCCTTAAAACTCATATATCCACCTTTCCGCCAGCCTTTTCGTCGGAGTCTGCTTCTTTTTATTCTTTTCAGATTGAAAATCTTCTGCACAAGTAATACTTTGAAAATGCCGTCTGTCTTAAATCTTCCAGCTGCATTGCCCGATATATATAATCCGGCAAAAACTCATCAAACTTTATTTCCAACAGCTGCTGCCCTTTCGGGAGAATTGGGCGAGTACATAATGTCGTCTCCCAGAAATCCTCTTCCGCTGATGCGGATCTGATATTTTTATCTATGGTCACCCTTACATTTCCCTCGTCGCATACATAAGGTATCCTATCATATTCAACTATAACTTTTGGAGTCATCAGATGTATTGTCCCCTGCAGAAAGAAATCCTTTGCCACCGGAGAAGAATTGTCCATGACTTCATACCATTCTCCCGCTCTAATGAAATCTGCTTCCCATTTTGAGATCTGACAGCTCTTTTTTCTGATCTTATCCCGCACCCTTTCTTTTGTTTCCAATGAAATAACGCCGGGATCATTATCATAACTGCGAAGCCTATATTTCTTTCGCATATCTGTCCCATCTTCTTTTCCCCAGAAGGCAGAATTCTCATAATCATCGAAATATAAACTTCTAACGGTATAATATCCCCTTTCTCCTGTATGACTGTCCTTTTGCAGCAGTCCCTCCAGCTGTGCCGCCAAACGAATAGATTGTGCTTCTGAACAAATATATTTTAATTCATAGCGAAATTTCTCATTCATATTAACTATGATTCCTTTTGCGATCCGCCAAAAACATAATACCCAATATAATCAGGGCAACAGATAAGCAGAACTCTCCATGATATCCCATAATAGAAAAACCGGCATCCTTTAAATCCTCACGAACTTCTTCATCCTCTGTATTACATGC
This sequence comes from uncultured Eisenbergiella sp., assembly GCA_947626725.1. Lineage (GTDB taxonomy): Bacteria > Bacillota > Clostridia > Lachnospirales > Lachnospiraceae > Gallintestinimicrobium. The sequence goes on along the minus strand of CANQTI010000033.1, from coordinate 9,321 downwards.
TATCTCCCTTAACGCAGGCAATGCCATTGCCTGCTGTTCTCTTTCCTTATATATCTCCTGTGATTTCTCCATGAATACGCTGTTTAAGAATATCCGCCGCTTTTCAAGATACTCCTTCAAATAATTTATATTTGTTTCCAAATCCGCACCTGTCATAATAACACTCCTCGGTTCCGGCCAACGACATTGATCCATGACAATGGACGGCAGAAGCTGTTTTATGCAGACATCTATTTCTCCTTCCGCTTTCAGCAAAGAAGGTAAAACCCTTTCTCCCCATATTTTCCCTATATCCTCACGGAACCGATCGTTCCCCCATAATCTAACATAACATCTCGCCATCAGGTTGCTTGATAGATCACACTGATCCAATACTAATCCGTCGTCAGAATAATTTGTACGTCCCATTGAATTATCCAAATCCCACACTGGCCCATCGTACAACAGGTCACCTTCTTCTCCGGACCAATAGAGATACTGGCTCGTAACCCCCATATCCAAATTCATAAATAGCTCTTCTAAGAGGTACATCAAAGCAAAAGATTCTTCGTCCAAAAAATCAAAAATGTTCTTCCCGGTTTCCTCATAAATATAATTGGGCGCAGATAAGGTCTCTTCAATCTGAACAAAACGCTCCTCAAGCATGTCCTTTTGCCCCTGCACAACCTTCTCAGGCGAATGTAAAACTATTGGCTGACCGTTCTTTAAATATAGGACATTTTCTTCTTCAAGTGCCCGCTCTGGATAATCAATCTCCATAAGGTATCCTGGCTCTGCCTCTATCCGTTCTGTCAGCTGGTATAATCCTCTATACTCTCCATCTATATATAAATCAGCAAATACTCCATTTACTGCCCCTCTCAGTCCGGAGGCCTTTGCGATCTGAAAACCCAGCCAATTTCTTAAATACGAACCGTCATAATAATTTGCAGTCAGAATCCATCTTTTCCTTTCACGCATACCAAATATCGATGCTGTATTATCTAATTCCACGGCATAAGATTTTTTAGGCACCTCCCAGGAAGTATTTCCTCTTCCTGTCAATTTCTTTATTCCCCCCGCATAGAGCTCTTTCCCATTTGCCGAGACAACACGAATATAGCCGCTTTCCTTATATTCTTTGTCTGAATCTACCATTTCCAAAGAGCCGCTTCTCATGTTAATGTATATCATGGGGAGATTTTTCGCGGCCATAAATACAAGAACCCCCTCTGTTCTCACGCCGGCATTATAAAATGAGACTTTATACTCCTGGTCCAAAGAGATTCCCTCCAGTTTGTCCCCCGCATGAAACGTTTTTCCCGCAAATTCCAGGCAGCTCTGCGGGTTCCCTTCCAAATGTATTTCAGAGAGCGCTGCACAGGAGGGCAGGAAAACGCAATACATTCCTGGTTCTTTCTCCCAGACTTTAACTGTATATCCTGTATCTTCGGCAAACACCCTGAAGCTGACTCTTTTCAAAGAATTGTCTTCTGTTCTCTGTTCTCCGCTGCCGTCCATTTGATAACAAAGCATAAGGCTTAACAGAAATCCCAAAAGGCATATGCCAATCATTATTCTGTTTCCCATTGATCATTTTTACCTTTTTGATTCTGCCACATGTCCGATTTACCCGCGGCCATTCACCCTTTTCCGTAGCTGAACGATTCCGCATTCATACCTCTGATTCTAGCATATTATCTGCTTTTTTTCCAGCCTTTAAATGCCTGCCCTTTTCTGGGCAGACGGTTCCAGTGCTATTCTGTCCAGCAGACGGCAATCACAGAAGCGCTCTGCATGAAAACCCTACGAACAGCCTGACCTCATGACAGACAAAGTATGCTCCCTATAACGTCAAAACCACTCGGCAACCTCATCGCTGTTTTTCCCTTCCTTTAAAATGTGATCTCCCCGTCATGTGACATCAGGGATACATTATGCACTTTCGGCAACGCAGCAATCTGCTCAACCAATTCCTCTTCTTTTGTTACCCAAAGTTCCAGCACCATATCTAAGCGCCCCTCCGTAAGATTGCGGGATTTTACTTTGTGATACTTGCTGTATTTTTTCACAGCTTCCATGATCTCCACAGTTTGTCCTTTTTCACTTTCCGCATTTATTACCAAAATCATTGGGGCCTTTGCCATAGGTAAATAATTTAGTACGAAAATAAGTCCGGTCAAAACCAGCGACCCTATTACTGCAATTTCCAGCATCCCCGCGCCGCAGGCGATCCCAACGCTGATCGCCCAAAATAAAAATACAAGATCCATCGGATCTTTAACCGCAGTCCGAAATCTTACAATAGAAAGCGCTCCGACCATGCCAAGAGAAAGCACTACGTTGGACTGCACCGTCAAAATAACGATTGCAGTAATGACAGCTAATGCCGCTAATGAGATATTAAAAGTCTTTGAATAAAATGTCTTTCTGGTGATCACCCTATATATTCCAAAAATATATATGGCAACCAAACAAGTGCATAATAGAATCACCACGGTTTCTCCGCCGGATACCTGGCTTCCCGCAAATGCCTCTAAAAACGAGTTCTTAAAAATGTCTTTAAAATTCATGGTTTTTCCCTCCCATTTTCAATCGAGTTTCCATTAAGCAAGTGGTATTTCCCTGCATTTCAGGAATATCAGACAAAAAATTTTCTGCACAAGTAATATTTAGAAAATGTAATTCTCTGCATATTTTCTAAAGAAAGAGCATGATAAATCGGATCCGGAAGATAAGAATCATATTTTACTTCCAAAAGTTGCCACCCCATCGGGAGAATCTGTCTGCGCGCACAATCATCATCCCAGAAACGATCCACCTGAGAAGACGATGCGATTCCCCGATCAATCGTTACCCTAACATTTCCATTTTTATAGACATAAGGAATTCTCTCATAACTGACAGTAATTTTCGGGCACATCAAACTGGTCCTCTCCAAAACCAGCAGCTGCTTTGCCAACAACGGCAGCTTTTCTTCTGCAATTCGTCCTTTCCCATATGCGAGCAAATCAAATTGATCCTCTGTCAACAGACAGCTTTCCTTTAAAGTTTTATCACATTCTTTCCTTTTTCTCTCCAAGGAAATCCGTTTTTTACTGTTATTATAAACTCGAATACGATATTTTTCCCGCACATCTGTTCCGTTTTCATTCTCAGAAAAACATCGATCTTCGATATCATCAAAATACATACTTTTTACTTCATATTTTCCATTTCCTCCCGCATGCATATCTATTGACATGACAGAATCCAGCCGGGGATACAACATTGCAAGCTGTCCTTCCGTACATAGATATTTGAATTCATGTCTCCATGCTTTGTCTGCTATTATCATTGCTCTTTTTACATCATCCGCCATTTGCCGTTTTCCTCACCGGACTTCTTGTCTTTCCCCTGAGCTTACGAAGCAAAAACGCTGTAGACAGTCATATCTTCCTCTATCGGCGTTTCCGTTGTCAAATACTGAACCGCACCATTTTTACGCCAACCTTGAAAAACCATTCCTTCTCTTATTTCTGTCGGCAGTTCCTGAATGCAGCTTCCTTTTATAACTCCCAGACACCTGTCCTTTTCCTCCTGTCCATTTCGAAAATATACTTTACACACAGGCGCATTCTCAAGCCACACCTTATCTAAAAAGATTTTCCTTTCCCGAATAAACTGCCTCACTTTTTCCGCCTGGGCTTTATAATCCAGCGCTTCCTCTCCGAATTCACGGTAAACATGGCCGAATCTGGCCCGATCCAGTATAGTTGCTGCATCAATCTGTTCCAAATATGCATCGATTTTTTCATCTGCCATTGTCTGCAGATAATCAGAAAACCCATTTGCATATTCTCTTTTTACCATTTCTACAAAGTCTGACTGTTGATATAATTCAGAGAACCAGCTTGTGTAATCAGCATGGAGGGTCAGGAAACCGAGGTCTCCCGTATTTTGATTATAACCGCTTGCATTCCCATATCCCTTATCATAATCCCATACTGGTCCTCCGAAAACTTTATGGCTCACAGAATCCTGCGGTTTATAAAAAAAGGAACTTGTGGCCCCTCCGCCATTATTTCTTGTAATTTCTTCTACCAAATATTTATCCGCCCAGGATTTTAGATCAATATAATCCGTATATCGTTTCCCTGTTTCAGGATTCACCCCATCCGGTGCACAGATCGCATCTTCAATTTCCTGTACTAGTCTGTTTATATAGGCGACTTCTTTCTTAGATGCATGAGATGGATTCTTTAAAGCAAAATGATCCCCTCTTTTTGTGATAAACCCACTGATTACTTCCTCAAATTTTTCCCCGTAATCCCGTTCCAGCAGGTATCCTCCCGTTATATCCTCCGGATCAAATACAAGCTCCGTTCCTTTCTGCGTCCCATTACTCTCGGAAAATGTATCCACATAATCCAGGGCATCGCCGTTCAGCATCCGGTTTTGCCGTTCAAGATCCGCAATCTCCAATCTGTTTTCTCCAATTTCCACCTTTTCACAAAGCTGATATAGTCCTCCATAAATCCCGTTAAAATAAACATCGATATATTCGGAATCCGGGCTTGCCGGCATCCCTGCCTGTTCTGCCATTTCATAAGTCAGTTTATTCCTGATATATGAGGGATCATATACATTGCTTAATAAAATCCATGCATCTGCTCTGCCCATCCCCAGAAGATTCACGTCTTCTTTCATATTCAACTGATATGACTTCTTTTCAAAACTGAAGGTTTGGTTTCCTCTTGCGGAAATACTTCTCAATTCATCCGAAAAAATGACGTTTCCTTCGACATCCAAAAGTTCTACCCATCCATCCTCCTTATACTTTTTATCTGCATCCAATCGCTGCATTCCCCCAGTTTTTGTAAACACATATAATGTCGGCAGCTTCTCTGATTTCAAAAACATCAGTCTTTTTGTTCCAATTTCTTTTCCGAGAATATCATAAAACGAAAGATCATATGGCTCGCCGATCGTTATCTCATGCTTTACCGCTTTTCCCGAACGTACTTGAAAACTCACTCCTTCCTGCACAAATTTCACTTGGTATGCTATGGTTTCTATCTCTATCTCTTTTGGATCCGCAAATGAAGGTAAAAAAATGTAGCTCATTTTTTCTGAATCATCAGGATTTTCATTATAACAGCTCACTTCTCTAATTCCCGCATAACGAAATATCAGACTGTCCTCAATTCTGTTATGCCGAAGCATTCCTGCTATCTTTATCTCCCGAAACCATTCCGGTGAAAGGAGCAACGGAAATACCACAAATATAAGCAGTCCAAGCCACCTCATTTTTCGCAGTTTTATATGTCCTATTCGCATATTTATCATCTTTCTTTGTAAATTAGTTCACAACCGATTATTACTATATCATAATATTTCATTAGACACAACACAACAATCATTCAGGTGGTCATGATCTTATGGCCTATTTCCTGAAAAAAAGTATTTCTTTTACCCATAAAAAAGAAGAGATGTGATGCACATCCCTTCTCCGCTTTGTCAAACAGGCCCGCTATATTCTGTATTTGTTTTTTATCTAATCCCATATTTGGTATTATTCGGTCCGCTGGAAAATTCCCAAAATATTTGGAAAGCATTCTCTCTCAGAAACATGCATAATGAAAACGCATCGAATTACTTCTGATTTGCTTCCTCATGACGGCCCAGATGAAAAAGCTCTGCAGGCCGGTTTCTGTGACGGGCGTCAGTCCGACCCTCCGTATGAATCTCACCGGCGGCCATCAGTGCGTACTTTGTCAGCGCAGGACCTACCAGCTCATATACCAGCACGGAGAACAGCACCACACTGCGGATTGTGGCCCCGGCCTGAAGCTTCTGCGCGGTAAGGGCCATGCCCAGAGAAACCCCGGCCTGAGGCAGCAAAGTGATGCCGAGATATTTTGTAATACTCGGACTGCATTTCGTGAGGGCACAGCTGCCATACGCCCCAAAATATTTGCCAAGAGAACGGAAAATAATATACACGACACCGATGAGCAATACCATAGGATTGGACAGGATGCGCAAATCCAGCTCCGCTCCGGAGAGCACGAAGAATAAAACATACAGCGGCGCGGTCCAGTCTTCGACATGCTCCATCAGACTTTCGGAAAAATCACAGATATTGCAGAACACGGTTCCCGCCATCATACATGCCAGCAGCAGGCTGAAGCTGACATGAACCCCGGCTATATCAAACTCTGCCATGGACACGCTTACTGTGAACAGGACGCAGGAAATGGAAATGCCAAGCCGTTTGCTGCCGGAATGGAAGTAGCGTTCCACCCAGTTTAAAAGCACCCCGGCCAGAGCGCCCAGCAGCAGAGAAAGCACGATCTCCAGGATTGGCTCCAGCAGCATGCTCTGCATGCTGACCGTCCCGCTTTCCAACGCATCCGCAATGCCAAAAGAGGCAGCGAACACAACCAGCCCCACCGCATCATCAATGGCCACCACCAACAGGAGCAGCTTGGTCAGTGGTCCCTCCGCTTTATACTGCCGCACCACCATCAGGGTCGCGGCAGGAGCTGTTGCAGCGGCAATGGCACCCAGCGTGATGGCCGAGGAAACGGTGATCACCTGCGGGAAAATGAGGTGCAGCGCCGTCAGCGCAAGATCCACCAGCGCTGTGGTGATCACGGCCTGTAAAATTCCCACCGTAATCGCCTGCCGTCCCATATGCTTCAATTGTTCCAGTCTAAATTCGTTGCCAATGGTAAACGCGATAAAGCCCAGCGCCATCTGGGAGATCAAATCCATACTCCCCACTTCCTCGAGGGTACGGAAACCGATGCCAAACGCGCCCAGGCAAAAAGGGCCCAGCAGCACGCCCGTTACCAAATAGGCAGTAACGGCGGGCAACTGAAGTTTTTTTGCCAGACGGGTCATCAAAAGACCGCCGAACAGAGCGGCAAACAACTGTATCAAAATCTGCATCCTGAATACACCTCCAAATTGTCAGCAGGAAAGACGTCCGCCGAAAAGTCCGCATCTGCTTTTCCGGAGATGGGATCTCTTTGCACCGGAAAACCAGCTTTCTCGGGGGACCTGACTCGCGCCCGTCAGGCCTTCCCTGTTTTATATTCATAAACAGCGCCCCGCTGGATCGCGAGGCGCTGTTCGTGCGTTCTTCGTTGCCATGGCAGGGGATCGGAGGTCCTTTCCGATCTCCTTCTTATGTCCGGGTATCATTATAGCACGCATTCGGACGCTGTCAAGGCATCACTTTGAAGACCTGTTCTTTCTTAAGTTCATAGGAACACAGCAAAAAGTTTTCTGTCGATATATGGGCCGCTAACAGCCATCTATAAAATACTCTTTTCTATCACAGTTCCGCGCAGGATTCCCGCTGCACCATTTCCACCGGTATCACGGTCTTCGTATAATCGCAGCTTTTCGTCTGATTGCAGTTTACGATGTACCGGGCCGCACATTCCCCCATATATACCATATTCTGACGGACCGTCGTCAGCCCCGCATACACGCCGACATCGATATCGTCAAATCCGATCACGGAAACATCCTCCGGCACCCTGACGCCGAGATTTTCCAGGCATTTGATGATAAAAACGGCCACATAGTCGTTGATGCAGCACATCGCGGTCACGCCGTCCTTCAGCAGCTCCTTCAGGATAACAAGCGCCGGTTCTTTCAGCAGATCACGGAAATCTCCGTTCTTCACGAATTCCTGCCGGATGGGAATCCCGCTCTCCTTCAGCGCCCTGCAGTATCCGAAATATCGGTTCCTGACCGAAGTGGCGTCTTCAATTCTCACATCGGACAGGAAAGCGATATTCTTATGGCCGAGGCCCAGCAGATACTTCGCCGCTTCGTATTCTCCCTTCTGGTTATCCGATACCACACAGCTGACGGGAACGCTCTCAAAATATTTGTCGATGGACACGATCGGATACTCATCCAGGCTGAACATATTCATCAGCTCCAGATTTTTTCTGTCCGAGATCGGATAGAAGATAATGCCGCCAAGCTTTTTCTCATAGAGACTTTCCAAAAGCTCTTTTTCCTCTTCTGTACTTCGATTGCTGTATTTGACGTCCAGAATATACCCGTTCTCCGCCAGAACACCGGAAGCGCCCCGTATGGTATCCATAAGGCCTCCGTTTGAACAGGAAAAGGGGAGTACAAAGGCCACCACCTTGCTGTAATCCGTTCCTGCGCCCGGCTTCTCCTCCGTCTCTTCTTCTTTTTCCGTTCCGGATACGAAGCTCCCTCGTCCTCTGATCCGGTAGATCAGACCGGCCAGTCTCAGCTCCTCCATGGCCCTTTTCGAAGTGATGCGGCTGACGCCGAACTTCTCCGCCAGCTCCATCTCCGTCGGCAGCTTGTCCCCCGGAAGCAGTTCTCCGTTCTGAATCATGTTCTTTAAATAAAGCAGTATCTTCTCATATAACAGTTCGTTTCCGTCCATATCCTTCACCATCGCCTTCCGTGCCCGCTTTCATGATCCGTTTTCGATCTGTCCCGCAGCAATTATTTCATGATCGCTATATATTGTTATATCATTCCGCATCCGCTGTTGTCAATCGCTGCAAAACCCGGCCGTCTTGCAGGAGGCTGCGGAAACATCGCTCTGAAGGCCACCTCCACGGAACTATTGGACTGACTCCTACCCAGTGCTTCTCTCATGCAACAAAATACGTTCCCCTATTTCAACGGGGCCGATTGTTCCCAACCGACCCCGTCACTATCAATAGCTCACTTTCAATGTTTTGATCTCAAAGGGTCTGAAAGACAGCTTCAGACGCTGTACCGCGCCGTGCCCCGTCTGCACTTCCTCCAGCAGATTCGTTTCAGCTACATTTTTTACGGGTATGCCGAAGGAGATCTCCGCAGTATCCGCCGCGCCCTCGGCCTCATACAGGCGCAGGATGAACCCTTTTTCCGCGCATTCCAGCGGCTTCACGGTTTCCGCGATCACATGATCACATCCGATCCGTACCAAACTTTCCATAAAAAGACTGCCTTCCGTGACGAGCGGCCCTTCGTTCAGCAGATAGGCCGGCCGCACGACGTTCTCCGCCGACAGGCTGCCCATATGCGGCAAAAACGCGTAGGTGCACATATGCACGCCTTTATCGCCCCTGTAATCCGGCAGGCACCCGCCTTTATGCAGGGACAGGCGCATCCGGGAATCCTGCACGCTGATCCCGTATTTGCAGTCGTTCAGCACAGCCGCTCCGTAGCGCGTTTCGGACAGATCCGTATATTTGTGATTGGATACCTCAAACTTCGCTTTTTCAATCGGGGTATTCCGGTTCGTTACGCGGCGGATATAGCCGAACTGTACTTCATGGCTGGCGAAATCCGTATGGATGGACGTAT
>CANQTI010000032.1 GCA_947626725.1 uncultured Eisenbergiella sp. | reverse complement strand
TATGCCGAACGGCATGTACGGTGGTGTGAGAGGGCGGAGGAAATCCGCCCTACTCGATCTCCCGATGAGCAGATGCGGGCTGACATATCTTACGGCTGTACGCAGAGGCGGCGGGCGTGTCTGGGAAGCCATGCGGTCGGCGGCGGACAGGGGTACTTTTCGCCCGAAGCGGCGTCATGCGTCGGAAAAGGACGGGCGGCAAAAAGAACTGGAAGCAAGATGCTTTAGGGAGAGGCAGGAAGAGAGGAACGAGAGATGAAAAAATACGATATCCGTCAGTTCGGCGCCGCGGACGGCGGCCCGGTCTGTACGGCGGCGATCCAGCGGGCCATCGACCTGTGCGAAAGGGGCGGAACGGTTTTGGTCCCATCAGGCACCTTTGTGACAGGGGCCCTTTTCCTGAAGAGTGAAATGACGCTGTATCTGGAGGCCGGGGCCAGGCTTCTGGGCAGCGGGGATCTGGCGGATTTTCCGCTGATGGGCTATCCCTTCGAGGGCTATGACCAGATCTGTTATGCCAGCCTGCTGAATACGGACGGCGCGCCGCATCACGATATCGTCATCGAAGGAGCGGGCGTCATCGATGCCAACGGCGTGGAGCTTTTCCGGAAGGAAATGGAAGAAAAGCGGGGGAAGAGGGGCCGGGCAGTGTGCATCCGCAATACGCAGCGTCTGACGGTCCGGGGCGTGACGATCCGGCAGTCGCCGTCCTGGGGCCTGCACCTGATCTACTGCAGCGACGTATGCATCGAGGGGATCGAGGTTCATACGAAATACGACGAGAACGGGAATCGCTACGATCCGATCTTCAACGGGGACGGCATCGACCTGGATTCCTGTCAGCGGGTGCGGGTGGCGGATTCCCTCATCGCCAGCCAGGACGACTGCATTGCCGTCAAGTCCGGCCGGGACGCGGCAGGGCGCAGGGCCGGGATCCCATCGAAGGATATCATGATCGAGAACTGTACGCTGAAATACGGCTTCGGCGTGGCCATGGGCAGCGAGATGTCCGGCGGCGTGGAGAACGTGACGGTGCAAAACTGTGCGTTTGAGGACACCCACAGCATTGCCAGCATCAAGGCCGTGCGGGGGCGCGGGGCCTATATCCGCGACATCCGCTATGAAAACTGCTCGCTGGTCAACCGCTGTATGGAGTTCACAGACACCAAATGGTTCCGGGGTGCGATCTACGCGGACGCCTTTTACGGCATCGGGGATTTTGACCCCGATCAAAAAGAGCCCGTGGATGAGACCACACCCGCGGTGGAGAACATCACGCTGAAAAACATCACGCTGGACACCGCCGCCGGGAACGCCATATACCTGTGCGGCCTGCCGGAAATGCCTTACCGCAATTTCCGCCTGGAGAACGTGAAGGCTCACGGAAAATACGGCATGAAGACGAAGAACATGGAAAACCTGGAGCTGATCAATGTGGAAGTGACAGCGGAGGAAACATAGGAATGTCGGCGGAGCCGTGAGATGACGGCGAAAGAACGGAAGGTGTGACGGCGAAAGCCGCAGGAGACCGCGGAAGAACCGTAAGAACGGCGGCAGAGAGGCCATAAAAGGGTCGGCGGAGGTTTCAAAACTTCCGCCGACTCAGATTGGAGTTATGATAGGCCGGATCCTGCGTCACGTCCTGCCCGAACCAGTCCGGCGGCACAAAGCGCTCCGCCTCCTCCACGCTGGGAAATTCCACCTCCGCGATGATCAGCGGCGCGAAGGGCGGCGCGAACACGTCCAGCTCGATGGTATAGGGCGAAAAGGGGATCAAATAACGCTTCTTGGAGATCACATTGCCGTCTGCCTTGGGTAGCAGATGCTCATAGGAGGGACGGTTTAAGGGCAGATTGTATTCCTCCCTCGCCAACAGACCGCTCCCTTTGTACGTCATATAATACCGGTCATCCTCCCGGCGGATGCGCACCACGGGATCGGTATTCAGATAAGCCTGCTCGATGATATGAAAGGGATATCCCTCCAGATCGTCGGGCAGTTTTTTTACGGTGAATTTGCGTTCGATTTCCATGAAGCCTTACCTCCTCACATCAGAAAACGGGAGCGTTCGCGTCCGCTTCCCACAGCTTTATTCTGCCGTCTCGCGCCGGAAAAGTCAAGCATAACCGTCTCCCTTCATCCGCCTTGAAGGAGCCACCTGCCGGATCACAAACTGCTCCCCGCCGACAGCGCCGCTCCGCTCCCCCGCCCGGGCCGCCGCAGGCACATTCCATTTTCCCGGACCGTTAGAAAAACGCCGGTTCTTAGCGAAGCAAGTCCGTCAGGACGCCGCTGAGCTTAGAACCGCTGCGTTTTTCTCGAGCGAGAGCGTGTCCGGAAAAGGAATGCGCCTGCGGCGGCCCGGGCGGGAGAGCGGAGCGGCGTTGTCGGCAGGTGGTGGTGGGTGAGTCTGGCAGGGGTTTCCTTTCAAGGTTGACACTGGCGCAGAATCTTTAGAAAGAATTCACATTTTTGTCCTTTATTGGGCGCGGATTATCTGGTATGATAAAAATAAATGAACGGATGCCGTGCGGATGGCCGCGCAGGTGGCCGCGCCCGGGAAAGCCCTCCGGAAGGGATGCGGGGCGGACGGTAAACCGGCGCAGGCGGAAAGGAGACAGTATGGCGAGCATAGCGGTTTTTTTTGCAGAAGGATTTGAAGAGATAGAGGCGCTGACGGTAGTGGACTTATGCCGCAGGGCGCAGATAGAGACGGTGATGGTGTCCATCGACGGCAGGCGGGTGGTGACGGGTTCCCACGGCATCGAGGTGGGCATGAACGCGGGACTCGACGAGATCGACTGCGCGCAGTTCGATATGCTGGTGCTGCCGGGCGGAGGTCCGGGCACGAAGCGGCTGGAGGCCTGCGAGGCGCTCCTGGCGGAGTTCGACCGGTTCTATGCGCAGGGCAAATGGATCGCGGCGATCTGCGCGGCTCCCTCTATTTTCGGACACAGAGGCTATCTGAAAGGCAGGCGGGCCACCAGCTATCCGACCTTTGAAGCTCAGCTGGAGGGTGCCGTGGTGACAGGGGCGGCGGCCGAGGTGGACGGCAACGTGATCACGGGCCGGGGCATGGGCTGCTCGATTCCCTTCGGCCTGGCGATCGTAGAACAGCTTATTTCCAAAGAAGCCGCGGATGCGTTGGCGGATAAGATCGTGTATGAAAGGCGTTAAAGGAAAGGCGGCAGAGAGGGAAGGCGATGAATATTTTATTTTTCCTCACCCCGAAGAGCGAGGTGGCCTATGTACAGGAGGATGATACGCTCAGGCAAGCGCTGGAAAAGATGGAGCATCACGGGTATGCGGCGGTTCCGCTGCTTTCTGTGGACGGGAAATATATTGGGACGATCACGGACGGTGACATGCTCTGGGGGCTGAAAAAGCGGAATTTTCCGGGGATCCGTCAGATGGAGGAGATCCCGGTCATGAAGATCCGCCGCAATCACGATAACCGGCCGGTACATATCAATGAGGACATGGAGCAGCTTCTGGAAAAGGTGACGGTGCAGAATTTCGTGCCGGTGGTGGACGACGGGAAGGTGTTCATCGGCATTGTGACCCGGCGCGATGTGATTCGCTATCTGACTGGACAGCAGAAGAAGTGACGGCTCATGCGCCTGATCCGGGCAGAAGGGAATGGCAAAAGAGAAAGGACGGCATACCGCGCCGGACAGCTTTTTGCATCAAAAACGCCGCACCGGCTGATGTCGGTGCGGTGTTTTTAAGGCAGGGGTTTGCTGTTATGACAGCCTCCTGCCGTACAGGGAGAAAAGAATGTTAGTTGTTCATTTCCTCTTCCTGCTTCTTGATCATCCTGCGGACCATCTCGCCGCCGATGGAACCGGCTTCCTTAGAAGTAAGGTCGCCGTTGTAGCCTTCCTTTAAGTTCACGCCCAGCTCGGAAGCCACTTCGGTCTTGAACTTATCCAGAGCGCCCTTCGCTTCAGGAACTTCTACTCTATTAGACTTGCTGGAAGAACTTGCCATTTGGATTCACCTCCATAACTTTTTATTTTCGATAACGGCCCTGCTGAATCGCAGCCGCGGGATAAGCGTTCGACAGCGCTTACCCTACTTGCGGCTCTGCAGACGCCTTCTGTCGGTTCGCGTTGTGTCGTGTCTTATCTTGGTCTTAGTATGTACGCCGGTTTTAGAATTATAATGGTAGTTTCTGGGAAGATTGTTCCTGACGGTTTCGGATCAGTATTTCTAAATCATGAAGAAAAATGCTGGTATTTTTCAGACGGATATGCTATAATCGTAAAATGACTGTGGGTATGCCCTTTTTTTGGAAACTGGCTCCGGTGCATTGCCCGGGTTTGCATTTCCGGGAAGCGAAACGGAAGGGCACGGCCGCTGAATAGAATATAAGGAAAGAATCTGTTACGGAAAGGCGTAAGACGAGGAGGAATCATCACATGGGTTTACAGGTCGAGAAACTCGAAAAGAACATGGCGAAACTGACGATCGAGGTTTCTGCGGAGGAGTTTTCCAAGGCGGTAGAGGCAACCTATCAGAAAAATAAGAACAAGATCAACGTTCCCGGCTTCCGAAAAGGGAAAGTGCCGAAAAAGATGATCGAGCAGATGTACGGCAAGGGAATTTTCTATGAGGATGCGGCCAATGCCGTCATTCCTGATGCGTATGAGAAGGCGCTGGAGGAATGCACGGAGACCATCGTCTCCTCCCCGAAGGTGGATGTGGTGCAGATCGAGGAGGGCAAGCCCTTCATCTTCACGGCGGAGGTGGCTCTGAAGCCCGAGGTGACGCTGGGAACCTATAAAGGCGTGGAGGTGCCCAAGACGGAGATCACCGTTACGAATGAAGAGATCGAGGCGGACTTAAAGGAGCAGCAGGAGAACAGCGCCAGGACCGTTACTGTAGAAGACAGACCGGTGGCGGACGGCGACATCGCGGTCATCGATTTTGAGGGCTTTGTGGACGGCGCGGCCTTTGAGGGCGGTAAGGGCGAGAACTACAGCCTCACCATCGGTTCCCATTCCTTTATTGATACCTTCGAGGAACAGCTGATCGGCAAAAATGCGGGCGATTCCTGCAGCGTGAACGTGACCTTCCCGGAGGACTACCAGGCGGCGAACCTGGCCGGAAAGCCCGCCACGTTTGAAGTCACAATCAAAGAAATTAAGGAAAAACAGCTTCCTGAGCTGGACGATGAGTTCGCGGAGGAGGTTTCGGAATATGATACACTGGATGAATTAAAAGAAGACATCCGGAAGAAACTGGTGGAGAAGAAGGAAGAGACGGCGAAGAGCGCCAAGGAAGAAGCGGTCGTTCAGGCGATCATCGACGGCGCGCAGATGGAGATCCCCGATGCCATGGTGGAGACCCAGCAGCGTCAGATGGCCGATGATTTCGCGCAGAGGCTGCAGATGCAGGGCCTGACCATCGATCAGTATTTCCAGTTCACCGGCCTTGACTACGATAAACTGGCGGCGGACATGAAGCCGCAGGCCGAGCGCAGGATCAAATCCAGGCTGGTGCTGGAGGCGGTCGCGGCTGCGGAAGGCATCACGGCTTCGGAAGAGGACTATGAAGAGGAGATCGCCCGTATGGCCGGTATGTATCAGATGGAGGCCGATAAGGTGAAGGAGCTGATGGGCGAGAACGGAAAGAAGCAGATCATGGAAGATCTGGCCGTGAAGAAGGCGGCTGACTTCGTGGTCGCTCAGGCGGTGGAAGTCTGACGGGAAACGGATTCCGCGGATTTTTCTTTCGCGTGTATTGTCACAAATAAACAGCGGATCAGCCGTATTTACGGCGCAGCGGGAGGATATACTATGAGCCTGGTACCTTATGTCATTGAACAGACGAGCCGTGGGGAGCGTTCTTATGATATCTATTCCAGATTGCTGAAGGAACGCATCATTTTCCTGGGAGAAGAGGTCAATGAAGTGACCGCCAGCCTTGTGGTGGCACAGCTTCTTTTCCTGGAGTCCGAGGACCCCGACAAGGATATTCATCTTTATATCAACAGCCCCGGCGGCGTCATCACCGCGGGCATGGCGATCTATGATACGATGCAGTATATCAAGTGTGACGTATCTACGATCTGTATCGGTATGGCGGCCAGCATGGGGGCGTTTCTTTTGGCGGGCGGCACGAAGGGCAAGCGGATGGCGCTTCCCAACGCGGAGATCATGATCCATCAGCCCAGCGGCGGCGCCCAGGGGCAGGCCACCGATATTGAGATCAACGCGCGCCATATTCTCAAGATTCGGGAACGCCTGAACCGCATTATGGCGGAAAACACCGGCAAGGAATATGAGGTCATCGCAGCGGCCACGGAGCGGGACAACTGGATGAGCGCACAGGAGGCGAAGGAGTACGGCCTGATCGATATGGTCGTTTCTTCCCGTGAGGATTTTCAGAATTGATACTTTGAAATATGCCGCGCATGCGGCGAAAGAGAGGAAAAATGGCAGGCAGGATTTCTGACGATCAGGTGAGATGTTCTTTTTGTCATAAGACCCAGGATCAGGTGCGCAAGCTGATTGCCGGGCCGGATGGGGTCTATATCTGTGACGAATGCGTGGATATCTGTGCCGAGATCATAGAGGAGGGGTTTGACGACGACGATGGCAGCGCGCTCGGGGAACTGGATATCAACCTCCTGAAACCGGCGCAGATCAAGGAGTTCCTGGACGAATATGTGGTCGGACAGGAAGAGGCCAAGAAGGTGCTTTCCGTCGCGGTATATAACCATTATAAGCGGGTCATGGCAAAGGACGATAAGGACGATGTGGAGCTGCAGAAGTCCAATGTTCTTATGCTGGGGCCCACCGGAAGCGGCAAAACCTATCTCGCACAGACTCTGGCGAAAATCATCAACGTACCATTTGCGATCGCGGATGCCACGACGCTGACGGAAGCGGGGTATGTGGGCGAGGATGTGGAAAACATACTCCTGAAGCTCATTCAGGCCGCCGACTATGATGTGGAGCGCGCCCAGCTGGGCATCGTTTATATTGACGAGATTGATAAAATCTCCAAAAAAGGGGAGAATGTTTCTATCACCCGGGATGTGTCGGGAGAAGGCGTGCAGCAGGCCCTTTTGAAGATTATTGAAGGCACGGTGGCCAACGTTCCGCCGCAGGGAGGACGCAAGCATCCCCAGCAGGAGCTGATTCCTATTGATACCACCAATATTCTGTTCCTTTGCGGCGGCGCGTTTGACGGAATCGATCGCATCGTGGAGACGCGTCTGGATCGGAAGAGCATCGGCTTTAACACGAAGATCACTTCTAATAAGGAGCGGGAGCTGGGAGAACTGTATGCGGAGGTAACGCCGCAGGATCTGGTAAAATACGGCTTGATTCCGGAGTTTGTCGGACGTGTGCCGATCTGTGTCGCGTTGGAAGGACTGGACCGCGAGGCGCTGATCCGGATTCTCACAGAGCCAAAGAGCGCGCTGGTCAAGCAGTATCAGAAGCTGTTCGGATATGATCATGTGAAGCTCACCTTTGAGCGGGAAGCGGTGGAGGCCATTGCGGACCGTGCGCTGGAGCGCAAGATTGGCGCCAGGGGGCTGCGTTCCATCATGGAAAAGGCGATGATGGATATCATGTATCAGATTCCGTCGGATCCGGCGATTACGCAGTGCGTCGTTACCCGGGAAGCCGTAGAAGGAACCAGCGGGCCGATGGTGGTGAGAAGGGAAAAACAGGGGCTTTTGGACGGCTTTAAAGAGGCAAAATAATTGCCCTGGGAGGAAGTCCCGCGTGTTTTTCGCACGGTTGGCCTCACACCGCCGCTTTTCGCGGGAGGAGTACGGCCTGAAATCATGACAGGAAAGACAGCGCCGCCCGTAACGGGGCGGCGCTTTGCACCGCAGCGTTTGGAAACCGGCGGGCCGTACGGGGAGAAAAACGCTTTGGAATGAGGAATGATATGGAAATGAGACAGGAACTGCCGGCGGTGGCACTGCGGGAGATGGTAGTGCTGCCGGGGATGATGATACATTTTGATCTGAGCAGAAAGAAATCCATCCGGGCTGTGGAAAGGGCGCTGGAAGGAGACGGACGCATTTTTCTGACGGCACAGAAGAGGGCGGAGCTGGAAGAGGTCGGCTTTTCGGATCTTTACGGGATTGGCTGCATTGCCAACGTCCGCCAATTGTCCAGGCTGCCGGACGGGCTGGCGCGCGTGATGGTGGAAGGGCTGACGCGAGCTTCCCTTTGTGCGCTTTCGCCGGAAGAAAAGCATTATCTGCTGGCGGAAGTGGAAATCTGTGAGAAAGAGGACGGTCAGGAGCTGCCCTATTCTCTGCTGGAAGGGGAAGCCATGGGGCGCAGCATCCGGGAGCTTTTTACGCAGTACTGTACAGCGTATCCCAGGGCCGGACGAACGCTTTTGCGGCACATGGATGATATCAGCGAGCTGGGCCAGCTTTTGGATCAGGTGGCGGAGAATCTTCCCGTGGATTACCGGCTGAAACAGCGGGTGCTGGATGCCGTGGAGGTGCCGGAGCGCTATACGGTGCTGGCCGGGATCCTGACCGACGAGATGGAAGTGGCCAGGATCCGGGGGGAGCTTTCCCAAAAGGTTCGGGAGCGTCTGGAAAAGAATCAGAAGGAATATGTGCTGCGGGAGCAGCTTCGTTATATTCGGCAGGAATTAGGGGACGATGAGGCATCGGAACAGGAGGAATTTGAACGCAGGCTTTCCTCTTTGAAGGCATCGGCAGAGATCAAAGAGGAAATCAGAAAGCATATCGCCCGTTTGAAGACGCTGGGGAATTCCGGCGCGGAATACAGCGTGGAGCGCAGTTATATCGATACGCTGCTGGATATGCCCTGGGAGAAATCGACCCGCGACAATACGGATCTGGGCCGGGCAGAGGCAATTCTGGAACGGGATCATTATGGACTGGAACAGGTAAAGGACCGGATTCTGGAATTTCTGGCGGTGCGTTCTTTTACCAAAAAAGGGAGCGGAACCATTCTCTGTCTGGTGGGACCGCCCGGCACCGGCAAAACCTCCATCGCGCAGAGCGTGGCGGAAGCGCTGGGAAGGAAGTATGTCCGCGTATGTCTGGGAGGCGTGCGTGACGAGGCGGAGATCCGCGGACACAGGAGAACTTATATCGGTGCCATGCCGGGGAGGATTGCGGACGCGCTGCGGCAGGCCGGCGTGAAAAATCCCCTGATGCTGCTGGACGAGATTGACAAGGTTTCTTCCGATTACAAAGGGGATGTGGCCTCCGCGCTGCTGGAGGTTTTGGACGGGGAACAGAATGCCCATTTTCGGGACCATTATCTGGAGCTGCCGCTGAATCTGTCCGAGGTGCTGTTCATCGCTACGGCCAATACGACGGATACCATTGCCCGACCGCTTCTGGACCGGATGGAAGTGGTGGAGGTCACCAGCTATACGGCCAACGAGAAGTTCCATATTGCGAAGGAGCATTTGCTGGCGAAGCAGATTAAGAAGAACGGACTGGACGGCGGCAAGCTCAAGGTGGGCGATGCGGTTCTGCGGGAGATCATTGAGTCATATACCAGGGAGGCCGGCGTCCGGGAACTGGAACGCAAGATCGGCGCTATCTGCCGTAAAGCGGCCAGAGAGCTCCTGCAGACCAGAAAAACGATGGTCAGCGTCAATGTCCGCAATCTGAGCAAATATCTGGGGAAACGCAGATATTTGAGCGATAGGGCAAATGAGCAGGATGAAGTGGGCGTTGTGCGCGGACTGGCCTGGACCAGCGTGGGCGGCGAGACGCTGCAGATTGAAGTGAATGTCATGCCCGGCAAAGGGGAAGTGGAACTGACCGGTCAGCTGGGAGATGTGATGAAAGAGTCCGCGATGGCGGGAATCAGCTATATTCGCTCGGTCAGCGCCCGCTATGGCATCGGGGATGACGTGTTTAAGGACAACGATTTCCACATTCATATTCCGGAAGGAGCGGTTCCCAAGGATGGCCCTTCCGCGGGAATCACCATGGCCACCGCCATGCTGTCGGCGCTGACTGGGACTTTGGTGCGGGCCGATGTGGCCATGACCGGAGAGATCACGCTGCGCGGGCGGGTGCTGCCCATCGGCGGCCTGAAGGAGAAGCTTCTGGCAGCGAAGACGGCGGGGATCAAGACGGTTCTGGTACCGTACAAAAACCGGCCCGATGTGGAGGAAATTCCGTCGGAGATCAAGAACGGAATGGAACTCATTTTTGTGAGCAATATGGATGAAGTGGCGGAACACGCGTTCCGGAAGGAAAAAAGTCATGATCATCAAAACGGTGAATCTTGAGACAGTCTGCGGCATTACCAGCAAGCTGCCGGAACACCGGCTGCCGGAGGTGGCCTTCGCGGGGAAGAGCAACGTGGGAAAATCCTCCCTGATCAACGCGATTATGAATCGCAAAAATTATGCCAGGACATCGGCTCAGCCCGGCAAAACGCAGACGATCAATTTTTATAATATCAATGATATTTTTTATCTGGTGGATCTGCCCGGTTACGGCTATACGAAGGCCAACGAGCAGGTGCGAGCGCAGTGGGGGAAGATGACGGAACGGTATCTGCACAGCTCTAGAAGTCTGAAGACGGTTTTTTTGCTGTTGGATATCCGGCATGAGCCCTCCGCTAACGATCGCCAAATGTATGACTGGATTCTGCAGTACGGTTATCGCCCGGTCATCATCGCCACCAAGTTGGACAAGATCAACCGCAGCCAGATCCAGAAGCAGATAAAGCTGCTGAGGGACGGGCTGGGGGCCGGAAAAGAAACGACGGTGATTCCGTTTTCGGCGCTCACCAAACAGGGCAGAGAAGAGATCTATACCCTGTTGGAAGAGCTGATGGGGAACGAGGAAGGCACCTGTGCAGGAGAAGCCGCCGGCGTGTAAGGATCGCCGGATCATAAGGAGCCGGATCATGAGGGAATCTTATCGAAAATACGTGAAGGTCATTCTGAATCTGTTGACGGCACTTGCGGTCCTGCTGTTCGCCATATTTCTGTTGCCCCGGATCATCGGGTTTTTCATGCCGTTCGTGATCGGCTGGATTATTTCCATGATTGCCAATCCCTTGGTGCGTTTTCTGGACGAAAAGCTGAAGATCCGAAGGAAAGCGGGCTCCGCCATCGTCATCGTCACGGTCATTGCGCTGATTATCCTGGTGGGTTATTGGGGTGTCAGCATTCTGGTGCGGGAGGGGACGGATTTCGTGCTGGAGCTTCCGGAGCTGTGGGGGTCTCTGCAGGCGGATTTGAACCATGCGGGGCAGGCGGTGGGAAATTATGTGCGTTATTTTCCGCCCCATCTGCAGAGTCTGGTGAATAATTTATCTGAGACCGTCAATGATTTTCTGGGCGGCATCGCCAACAATCTCAGCAGTCCCACGGTGAGCGCTGTGGGCAATATTGCGCGGAATATCCCTTCCGTTTTCATAGGCGTGATCATGTGCCTGTTATCCGCCTATTTTTTCGTGGCGCAGCGGGAAGAGGTGATCCGGGCGTTCCATACCTATACGCCGGCCGGACTGCGGCAGAAATGGATATTGATGTACGGCAGCATGGTGGATGCGGTAGGGGGATATTTCAAGGCACAGTTTAAAATCGAATTTTGGATGTATTTTCTGCTGCTCATCGGCTTCCTCATCCTGAATGTGAAGCATGCGGCGTTCATCGCTCTTGGAATCGCGATCCTGGATTTCTTTCCGGTATTTGGAACGGGAACCGTGCTGATTCCCTGGGCGCTGGTGCGGATCCTGGGAGGCGGTTACAAGATGGCGGTGGGACTTCTGATTATCTGGTGCGTCGGACAGCTGGCAAGACAGCTGATCCAGCCGAAGATCGTGGGAGATTCCATGGGGATCCCGGTGCTGCCGACGCTGATCCTTCTCTATATCGGGTACCGTGTGGGCGGTGTGGGCGGCATGATCCTCGCGGTTCCCATCGGCATCATTCTGGTGAAGATGTATCAGGCGGGCTTCTTTGAGACCACAGTGGACAGCCTGCGGATCCTGATACACGGTTTCAACGATTTCCGCCGTCTGACGGAAGAGGATAAAAAGGAGAACGACGATGAAAGTAGCGGTTTATAATCTGCGGCCCTTTGACGAGGCCGAGTGGTTTGCATATTACGCAAAGGAACTGGGACTCGAACTGGTGCCCTGCCCCGATGCGCCGTCTTTGGCGAATGCGGGACTGACGGAAGGGTGTCTGTGCGTAGACATCATCACTTCCCCCATCGATCGGGAACTGATGGCGGCCTTTGCGGCAAACGGTGTGAAATATCTGGTGACCCGAACTATTGGGTATGACCATATTAATCTGGAGGCGGCCAGGGAATTCGGCATTCATGTGGGCAATGCCCCCTATGGGCCGTGCGGCGTGGCGGACTATGCGGTCATGCTGATTCTCATGAGCATTCGGCGGATGAAGCGGATTATGCAGCGGACCAGGATGCAGGACTATACGCTGGACGGCATTCAGGGAAGAGAACTGAAGGACCTGACGGTGGGCGTCATCGGCACGGGACGGATCGGCAGGACCGTGATCGGCAATCTTTCCGGTTTTGGCTGCAGGATCCTCGCCCACGATCTGGTCGAAAGCGACGAGGTGAAAGCGCGGGCATCCTATGTGAGCCTGGAGGAACTGCTGGCGCAGTCCGATGTGATCACCCTGCATACGCCGCTGACGGAGGAAAATCATCATCTGATCAATGCGGAAACCATCAGCAAAATGAAGGACGGTGTGGTCATCGTCAATACCGCCAGGGGAGGGCTGATCGATTCGGAAGCGCTGATTAGCGCTGTTGAGAGCGGAAAAGTGGGCGCTGCCGGCCTGGATGTGGTGGAAAAAGAGTTCGGACTGTACTATTATGACCACAAAAACGATATCCTGGATAACAGGGAATTAGCGATCCTGCGCAGTTTTCCCAACGTGACGGTTTCTCACCATATGGCCTTTTACACGGATAATGAGGTCAAAACCGTCATTCGGGATTCCCTCACCGGCTGCAGGCTGTTCGGAGAAGGAAAGAAAAATCCCTGGGAGGTTGCCTGATGGGCGAAAAAGAATGCGCGGCGGAGGTTTTTGACTGGTGACAAGGGTCTGGAACGCACTGCAGTACTGCCTGATGACGGAAGATGATGAAAAAGCCGCACGCACGAAGCGCATCCTGCGAGGACTCTTTGTCATATACCTGTTCGTAATGTTTCGGGTCATCGTGTTCAAGTATCCGGCAGAGCAGCTTTGGCAGATCATCCGCTCCTGGGAAAAGGGCGCGATCCTGGAGGGGCTGGACACGGCGAATTTCACGCCCTTTCGGACGATCAGGATGTATATCTGCTACTGGGGTCAGCTGAACAGCTTTGAAAACCTGTTCGGCAACGTGATCACCTTCGTTCCCTTCGGTTTCCTGCTGCCGTTTCTGCACAAGGACAGCAGACATGTATGGGTGCTTCTCATCAATGCGTTCGTGCTGGTGAGCGGGATTGAGCTGTTTCAGCTGATCACCGCGCTTGGGGCCTTCGACGTGGACGATATCCTGCTCAACTGCTTCGGCGCCCTGTTGGGACACGCGCTGTTCTGCTTCTGCGGCATGACGGGCTGAAAACAGGGCTGGATTTTCGGATAGAATATGATAAGATAGAGACAGAGATGAGGCTGAGGAGGGCTGCGCATGGGCGTATACACGATCAAGAACAATGAACTG
>CANQTI010000031.1 GCA_947626725.1 uncultured Eisenbergiella sp. | reverse complement strand
GTGATCAGGATCGCGCTGGCCATCTCGTCGTGCTCCGCCTGGGAAAGCAGGTCGGCGGCCACGTACCGGGGATTCGCGGTCTCGTCCGCGATGACGAGGATCTCGCTGGGTCCCGCGATGGAGTCGATGCCCACATAGCCGAAGCAGGCTTTTTTCGCCAGCGCCACGAAAATATTGCCGGGGCCCGTGATCTTGTCCACCTTGGGGATGCTTTCAGTGCCGAAGGCCATGGCCGCGATGGCCTGTGCGCCGCCGATCCGGTACATTTCATCCGCGCCGCCGATGTGGGCGGCTACCAGCGTCCCGGGATTGACCCTGCCGTCCGGCCCCGGAGGCGTGCACAGAATGATCCGCTTCACGCCGGCCGCCTTCGCCGGGATCACGTTCATCAGCACGCTGGACGGATAGGCGGCCTTGCCGCCGGGGGCATATACTCCTGCCACCTCGATGGGAAGGATCTTCATGCCCATGATGGTGCCGTCCTCTCTGGTCTCAAACCAGCCGCTGCGGCGCTGCTTCTCATGGAAGGAACGGATGTTGGCGGCGCTCTTCTTCATGACATCCACGAAGCCAGCGTCTACCTGCGCATATGCTTCCTCCAGTTCTTCCTTTGTCACCCGCACCGTGGAAGCGTCCAGCCGGCACCGGTCGAACTGCTCCGTATAGGAAAACAGCGCGGCATCGCCGTTTTTCTTCACGTTTTCCACGATCGCGGCGACGGTCTCCTCATAGGCGCCGTACTGGCCGGGGCTCCTTTTCAGCAGCTTCTGCAGCAGATTCCTTTTATTTTCCTTCGTCAGTCTGATCGTTCTCATTTTGTCCTCTCCGTCATATTTTCTGCTTTCCTGTCATGCGCGGAAACGCCCGCGGCACGGCTTCCGCTATGCCTCTTCCGCCAGCAGTCTGCGAAGCTCCAGGATGAGCGCCTTGATCCGCTCCGTCTCCATCTGCATGCTGACCCGGTTGACGATCATCCGGGCGGACAGCGTGCAGATCTCTTCCAGAACCTCCAGCCCGTTTTCCCGCAGCGTGGAGCCGGTCTCCACGATATCCACGATCACGTCCGAAAGCCCCACGATGGGGCCCAGCTCCACAGAGCCGTTCAGCTTGATGATGTCCACGGTCTGATGCTTTTTATTGTAAAAATAGTCCTTTGCGATGACCGGGTATTTGCTGGCCACCCGGATCATCTCGTGATGCTGCAGGAGCTCTCTCGCTCTGGCCGGGCCGCAGACGCACATCCTGCACTTTCCGAAGCCGAGGTCCAGCACCTCATAGACTCTGCGCCCTCCTTCCAGCAGTTCGTCCTTTCCCGTCACGCCGATATCGGCCGCACCGTATTCCACATAGGTGGGCACATCGGGACCTTTTGCGAGGAAAAATTTCAGCCGCTGTTCCTCGTTCACGAATACGAGCTTTCTGGATTCCTTATCCCGCATCTCCTGACAGCGGATGCCGGCCCGCTCCAGCAGGGAAAGGGTCTGACCGGCCAGCCTGCCCTTGGTCAGCGCAAAGGTAAGATATCTTCTTTCGTCCATAGGTCTTCTATCATCCATAAACCTTTCGTCCTCAACAACTCCGCCGTCTGAAAACCGTCACTGACACAGCCGGATGCGGCCGCCGTCCGCGGAAAAGAACAGCGCCTGCTTTCCCGGATGACCGAGAGCGTACCGTTCCGCCTCAGCCCTGTCATTGACCGGCGTGAGCTCCGCACACACACCCTGCCCGCGCTGTTCCTTTGTATAGCGCAGCGCCCCGGCGAACGCGTCCCGTTCATAGAGCGCCAGTACGCCGTCCGATGCCGGTTTCGGCGCGATATTCTGCCGCTTCAGCGCTTCCAGCAGGTCGTCCACCACGACCATGAAACCGATGGCCGGTCCCTTCTTTCCGAAATAGGACAGCAGGCTGTCATATCTGCCGCCGGTGACGACGGCATCGCCCACGCCGTAGGTGTATCCCTTGAAGATCACGCCCGTATAATAATTGTATTTGCTCAAGAGCCCCAGATCGAAGAAAATATATTTTTCCGTCCCGTACTGCCGCAGCACCTGATACAGCTGCTCCAGCCGTTCCACGGCCCGCAGGGAACGATCGTTCTGCACGAGCCTGGCCGCCTCGGAAAGATCGCTGGCCCCCAGCACCATATCCGAAAGGCGCAGAAAAACCTTCGCGTAATCCTTCCGCACACGCTGCTGTTCCAAAAGCTCCTGGGCACCGAAATAATTTTTGGCGGAAATGAAATCCCGCAGGCGCAGCTCCACCTCACCGCTCAGCCCGGCCTGGGCGCAGAGACCCTTGAAATACTCTACCTCTCCCACCGTGATCTGAAAATCCGTCAGACCGCAGTTTTTCAGGGCGTCAATGACCAGACAGATCATTTCGGCATCAGCCTGTACGGAGGGCTCCATCATCAGCTCGGCCCCCATCTGGGTCACTTCCCCGCGTTTTCCCTGCAGGCTGGAGGTATTGAGGAACGTATTGCCGGAATAGGTCAGCCGGATGGGCCCCGTCTCATCCATAAAATACTTGGCGGCACACCGCGCACAGGACGGCGTGAAATCCGGGCGCAGGGAAAGCGTGTTCCCTTCCTTGTCAAAAAACTTGTACAGCTGACTGGAGGGCGTGGTGCCGATCTCTTTGCTGTAGACGTCAAAAAACTCGAAGGTCGGGGTCTGGATGTCCTGATAGCCGTAGAGCCTGATCGTTTCGTGGAGCTTTTGCTCGATCAGCAGCTTTCGCGCGTACTCTTCACCGTATATATCCCGCACCCCCTCGGGGGTATGAAGCAATGATTTTCCCATACAGGACCTCCGTGAACTCTGCGCCGGAATCGTCTTGTACAATGACTGTAGCGGTCAGCCATGCTCTCCCGAAGAAAAACTTTTGGGATCCGGCGCTTTAATACGTTAATTCGCTATTGCGATATTGTATTAACATGTGAAACTTTATGAAGTATAACCGATTCCTTCCACTTTGTCAACGGCATTTTTTGATCCGAACCCGGCATGAACTCCTGTGTTCCAGTGGCAGCACAGTCACGGCGTGCTTTCCTGAGCGATAAACCGCTCCCAGTCGAGCGGCCGGCCGTCCAGCGCGCATTCCGTCAGCGCATCTCCGTCGTAGACGAGCTTCAGGGAGAAAAAGGGGACCTCCTCCGTCAGCAGCCGGAAAAAGACCTTATCTCCCGTCCAGAGCGGCAGCTCGCTGATCCGGTCTTTTTCCACCCATTCCAGATCGCCTTCCGGACATTCCCCGCACAGCTCCCCTTCCCAGCCGTCAGCGGTGTACAGACACATATACTGGGTTTCCACATCCTTCAGCGCAAAGGTGACGAGACCCCGGAACCGGTATCCTGTCAGCGTCAGCCCGGTCTCTTCCCGTACCTCCCGCAGCAGACAGTCCTCCGGACTCTCGTAATCCTCCGCATGACCTCCCACGCCGATCCATTTATCATGGTTGATATCGTTCTTTTTCTTCACTCGGTGCATCATCAGATAACATCCATTTTTTTCCAGATAGCACAATGTTGTCAGAGAACTTCGCATAACGCATATCCTTTCTGTGTCTGTACCGCCGCTCAGCCATGTCCTGTCCGGGAACGCGGAACGGTTTTCCTGCGTGCCCTTTTCGGGCCATGGAGATGAGACATGGGATCCCGGAGGGACGCACCCCGACGGGATCCCTGCTATGGCTCATCGGAATGTTTGGCCCGACGGGACGCAGAAAACTGTTCCGCGTTCCCGGACAGGACATGGCTGAGCGGCGGTACCGGGGCCATCAGTCCGGCCGGTCGGCCAGATCCTTCTGGATCATATCCAGATACGGCACCCAGATTCCGCTCTTTTTGGGCAGAAAATATTCCGGATTCAGCTCGTCGAACCGGAAGGATTTCCGCCCTCCTTCCTGCGCCCGGTCCCAGAAAAAGCGCAGATGCTCATAGGGCAGATAATAAAAGACATCCCGGTGCGAATAATAGATCAGAAAAAAGGCGATGCCCTTCTGCTGTTCAAAAGCCTCCATGAACGCCACCTGATGCGCATGGATATTCTGCAGGCTGAACGTATCGATGGCGCATTCCTTTGCGTCAAAACACACCGGGATCCCCTGTACCGCGCCGATATAGTCCACCGTACTCTTCTGATCGAAATAGGCCAGCGTGATCTGCCGGTGTTCCTTGTCGATCCTGATGGGCGTGATGGGCGTGGGGATCTTCTGGATCAGCGCCAGACCGCTCTCTCGGTATTTTTCATTGGTGCGGTTGACCAGATCCTCCAGCGTGGAACCGCGCAGCCCTCTCGAATTCCAGGTAGCCATAGCCTCTCACATTCTGCCGCTGACACAGGACGGACGCGGCATGCTTCAATTTATCTTCAGAATCCTGTTCCAGAGTCCTGTGAAAACCTCCGGCGGCGGTGCCGTGATCTCCTTTCCGGCCAGGTGTGCGAACCGTTCCGGCAGCTCTGCCGGGAAGCGCACCCTCCAGGCATGGAGCAACTGGCTTTTGACGCCGTATCTCTCTCGGGCCGTCTTGTTCGCTGCAGGGTCCCCGTATCTCGCGTCTCCGAGGAGCGGATGAGACAGCGCCGCGAGCTGTGCGCGGATCTGATGAGTCTTGCCCGTATACAGCTTTGCCTGCGCGGCGGTCACCGTTCCGATGCCGGGCAGTTCTCCCGCTCCTGCCGGCACGATCCCGGTCCGGATCTGCCGGGCGCCGGGCTGCGGGGAAGCCGTGATCCGGACCTGGTTCGTTTCCTCCTCTTTTGTCAGCCAGCTTACGAGGTCGGCCTCCTCTCGGATCTCTCCCAGCGCGAGAAGCCGGTATTCCTTGTCCATGCTCCGGTCCCGCAGGAGCGCTGACAGAAGCTGAAGTCCAGCCAGGCTTTTGCCGCACAGCACGATCCCGCCGGTGTTCCGGTC
The DNA here is from genome assembly GCA_947626725.1 of uncultured Eisenbergiella sp. GTDB lineage: Bacteria > Bacillota > Clostridia > Lachnospirales > Lachnospiraceae > Gallintestinimicrobium. The sequence goes on along the minus strand of CANQTI010000031.1, from coordinate 8,795 downwards.
CAGACGGTTGCAGACGGCCGGCCGGAAAGTGTCCGCCGCTTCACGGTTCCATTCACCGGAGGCGAGCTGGCGGCCGATCAGCCATTCATTCAGGGAAAGGGAATCGCTTTCGGCCTTCTGGCTCAGGATCCCCACAGGCTTGTTGACCGCCAGGATATCCCCGTCCTCGTAAAGGATTTCCAGACTGCCGAACTGCCTGTACGCGCGTTCATACTCCCCGGATGCATCCGTCCGCATCCTTCCCGCGCCGAATTTCTCCAGAGTTTCTTCTGCCAGGAACAGCTTCAGCTCATCGTCCTCGCGCAGGATCCGGCTTCCCTCACATCTGCTCCCGTTCAGCGTGATGTTCTTCTTCCGCATCATTTTATACAGGAAGGAGGACGGCGCCTCCTTCATATATTTGTGCAGATATTTGTCCAGACGCTGTCCCGCCTCGTTGGGCCCTATCGTGATGATCCGCATCTTCCCTCCCGTCTACAGAGAAACCGCGCACAGAAGCGAAACCAACCGGCTCCATTTTTCCTGCGCCGTATCCTCCGCTTCTTTCGTCCGCTCTCCCGCGGATCCGCTTTCGGCCGCCGCGGCGTCCCGCAGAGCGTCCAGACGGTTGAGATATTTGGGAAGCTCCTGAAAGATTTTGATGTCCACGTCACGGATCCCGTTCTGGGAGCACAGGGATTTCAGATGTTTTTCGCAGGCCTTTCCGTCACAGCCCGGGTTGGCGCTGTAGCCGGTCAGGCTGTTCGCCATCACCGTCATATGGTGGATCTCAAAATTTTTGTCATAGCTGGTGAAGACCAGGTCATAGAGCGTACACAGGCCCGATTCGTGCGGAGCGATCTTTCCGGCGTCCTCTGCTCCGATCCCGTGATACCGGTAATACATTACCATGTTGACCGCGCTGCGGCTGGCGGGTAGACATCCCAGCACGGCCACGATCGTGAGCAGGTTTTTGTTGCTTCCCGCAGACCACCAGCCCAGCAGATAGACGGCCAGTGAGATTCCGAACAGGATCGCTGTCCGGACGGTCAGAACGCGCCGCTGTGAACGCAGATATCCGATTTTCCCCTTTTCCACACGCTTCATGGACCAGTTTTCCTCCCGCTTTCTTTTTTCTTTGGATGGATATTGCGGATCGTTTTCTTCTTTCTGTTCGGGAGGGCGGTCCCTCCCTTCCGGGGCCTCTGCGCGGCATCTGCCTGACGCGGTTCCCCTTCTTTTCCTTTTTCCCCTTTGCGGGGCCGGATCAGACAGCCGGGACCGTATCCGATCAGATCCTCCCGCCCGGTCTTTACCAGGGCCTCATGCACCAGATCATAGTTGGCCGGATCACGGTATTGGATCAGGGCCCGCTGCATCATCTTCTCACGGCTGTTCCGGCATACATATACGTTGGAACCGTCCCGGGGATCGATCCCCGTGTAATACATGACGGTGGAAAGCGTGGACGGGGTCGGATAAAAATCCTGCACCTGCTGGGGCATATAGCCCAGATCCCGCAGGTATTCCGCCAGCTGCACGGCATCCTTCAGCGTGGAGCCGGGATGCGATGACATCAGGTACGGAACCAGATACTGCTTCAGTCCCAGCTTTTCATTGAGACTTTCATATTTCCGGACAAAGGCTTCGTATACCGCATTCTCCGGCTTCCCCATCCGGTACAGCACGGCGTCCGCCACATGCTCCGGCGCCACCTTCAGCTGTCCGCTCACGTGATGCATGACCAGTTCCCGCAGAAACGCGTCATTTCCCTCCGCCAGCAGATAATCGAAACGGATGCCGGAGCGGATGAACACCTTTTTTACGCCCGGAAGGGCGCGCAGCTTCCGAAGCAGCTCCAGATAATCCCGATGACCGGCGTCCAGGTTCGGACAGGGCCTGGGGAACAGGCACTGCCGGTTTGGACACACGCCGCTTTTCAGCTGCTTTTGGCAGGACGGATGACGGAAATTGGCGGTCGGTCCGCCTACGTCGTGAATATAACCCTTAAAATCCGGTTCCTCCGTCATGCGCCTTGCCTCTTCCAGCAGGCTTTCATGACTCCGCACCTGAACGGTGCGGCCCTGATGGAAGGTCAGGGAACAAAAGCTGCAGCCGCCGAAACAGCCCCGGCTGCTGACCAGGGAGAACCGGATCTCGGCCATGGCGGGCACGCCTCCGGCGGCGTCATAGGAAGGATGGGCTCTGCGGGTATAGGGAAGCGCATAGATATCGTCCATTTCCTGTGTGGTCAGCGGCGGCTGCGGGGGATTCTGCACCACATAGCCGTCCGCATAGGGTTCGATCAGGGCCTTCCCGTTGACCGGATCGGTATTGCGGTACTGTACCCGAAAGCTGTCGGCATACAGGGCCGGTTCCTTTTTCATCTCCTCATAGGAAGGAAGTCTGATGCCGTCATACACGCTGTCCGCGCTCTCTGTGCGATAGACCGTTCCGGCCACAAAGGTGATATCCCGCACGGCGATCCCGGCGGAAAGCGCCTCAGCGATCTCCGCGATCGACTTCTCTCCCATGCCGTAGGAGATCAGATCCGCCTGGCTTTCCATGAGAACGGACGGGCGAAAGGAATCGCTCCAGTAATCGTAATGTGCCATACGGCGCAGGCTCGCCTCAATGCCGCCCAGAATGATGGGAATATCCGGATAGCTTTTCCGCACCAGCCGGCTGTATACCGTCACCGCCCGGTCCGGGCGCTTCCCGGTCTTTCCTCCCGGCGTGTAGGCGTCCGTCTTCCGACGCTTTCGGGAGACATAATAATGATTGACCATGGAATCCATGTTGCCGGCGGAGATGAGGAAGCCCAGTCTGGGACGTCCGAAGACCTGTACGCTGGTTTCCGTCTTCCAGTCCGGCTGAGAAAGGATACAGACCCTGTAGCCGAAGCTTTCCAGCACGCGGCTGATGATGGCCGTACCGAAGGAAGGATGATCCACATAGGCATCCCCTGTGATATAGACGAAATCCGGCCTTTCCCAGCCGCGTTCCCGCATTTCCGAAGGCGTCAGCGGCAAAAACTGTTCTGACATGATCCGATCAGCTCCCGATAATCCTGAATATACCAGTCCGCCAGCGCCCTTTTCTGCGCATCCTGATGGCGGGCCGCCTCGTCATACACGGCGCATACCCGCATCCCGGCGGACTTTCCGGCCTGTATGCCGGCCACCACATCCTCAAATACCAGACAGCGGTCACAGGAAACGTGCAGCCTGCGGGCCACCTCCAGATAGATATCCGGGGACGGTTTTCCCCGGCCCACATCCCCGGCGGTGAGGATACAGTCAAAATAATCGTGCAGCCCGTGGGCGTCCGCCACATTGGTCACCAGCTCCCTGGAATTGCTTGTGGCGATCCCGAGCCGGATATCCCGCGCTCTGCACAGGGACAGGAATTCGGCGGCGCCGGGTTTCAGGGGCACCTCATGCAGATACTTGTCCCAGGCCATGTCGTTCCAGTCCGCCATGATCTGTTCGATGGAATCCTGCAGCGCAAAACGCTTCCTGACATACTGGGCCGTTTCCAGGAAGCTGAAGCCCTCGATGGCCGGCTGCAGATCCGGCGGGACCGTAAGGCCGAAACGCGCCAGATATTCGATATCGATCTCGCCCCAGACCCACATGGAATCCACCAGCGTGCCGTCCAGATCAAAAATGACCGCATCCGTTTCCCGTAAAATATCCACTGTCATACTCCCAATGCATTTCTTTCTTCTTTGGTCAGTTCCCGCCAGGCGCCCTCCGGAAGCGTTTCCTCCAGGGAAAGCGGCCCCATGGAAACGCGCTTCAGGCCGGTCACTTCATTCCCTGCCGCGGCCAGCATCCGCTTGACCTGGTGATAGCGCCCTTCCGTGATGGTCAGATACAGCCCGCAGGGCTCGTCCTTCAGGCGTTCTGTCCGGGCGGGCAGGGTGGGCTTTTCGTCGCCGATGTCCACTCCCGCTTCCAGGAACCGGCACATTTCCTCCGTCACCGGACGCGCAGTCCGCACAAGATACCGCTTTTCCACGTGCCTGGACGGGGAAAGCAGTCTGTGCGAAAGGGCGCCGTCATTCGTGATGAGCAGAAGCCCTACGGTATCCCGATCCAGCCGTCCTACCGGAAACAGGCCGCGCCCGGGCGCCTCCTTCAGCAGGTCCATCACGGTGCGCTCCCTCGCGTCTGAAGCGGCGGTGATGACGCCGGCGGGTTTATTCAAAAGGTAGTAGACATTTCCGGGCAAAAAAAGCGGACGCCCGTCCAACAGCACCCGCGTCCTGTTCTCCTCTATTTTAAGGTCAGCCGATATCGCCCGCTCTCCGTCCACGGAAACGCGCCCGGCCTTTATCAGCGCCTTCGCCTGGCTGCGGGTCCCCGCACCCGCTTCACACAGAAATCTGTCCAGCCTGATCACGTCATATCTCCCGTCATCCGGGTCCGCACGTCCTCCGGCAGGAACATTCCCGTCCGGTTCCGGGACCCTGGGCCTGTCACGCATTGCCGTCATGAACGCCGCCGCGGATTCATATGCTTTAGTATACTATATTCCGGCGGCGTTTGGTAGAATAAATGAGAAAAAAAATAATAAAATATGGAATGCTCCTCTTCTTTTCCGCCATGATCTGCGCCATGCTGTTCAGAAGCCGCATGGCAGCCTCCCTGGCGCTGGAGGGGCTTTCCCTGTGGTTTTCCAAGATGATACCGGCGCTGTTCCCCTTCATGGTCCTCTCCGGCCTGCTCATGCGGCTGGAACTCTCCGACAGCTTCGCCGCCCTGTTTGCTCCGCTGCTGCGCCCGATCCTGCGCCTGTCGGATTCCTGTCTGTACTGTGTTATCATCGGATTTTTGTGCGGGTTTCCCATGGGGGCCAGGGTCTGCGCCCAGAGCTATCGGGCGGGAAAGCTCTCCCGGAAGGAGGCCGCGCTGCTGCTCGCCTTCTGCAACAATATCGGGCCGGTCTATTTCGTAGGTTATGTGCTCCGCCTCTTTCCTCTGGCCCATCCGCTACGGGCGATCCTGATCATGTACGGGCTTCCCTTTTTCTACGGCGTCCTTCTCCGTTATACGCTCTTTGGCTCTATCCCGGCGCCCAGCATGCCGGATGGAGCCGCACATACAGCGGCAGACGGCGCCGGTCCCCTGACGCCGGAACGCATCCTCCTGGCGCTCAACGCCTCCATCCAGTCCGGCCTGAATGCCGTCACCACACTGGGCGGCTATATGATCTTCTGCAACATGCTCAACCTGTTCCCGATGCTGCTGCTTCCGGAGGGTTCCCGTCTGGCCCTGCTCATTGGCCCCGCGCTGGAAATCACGGGCGGTCTTTCCCGTCTGCCGTCAAATGATGCGGCCATCGCGATCGCTCTGCTTCCTCTCGGCGGGCTGTCCTGCATCGCGCAGACCTGCAGCTGCATTCGTGATACGGATCTCTCTCTGAGAGAATACGTATTTCACAAGGTGATCCAGACTCTGCTCACATTGGCCTGCTGCGGTTTCGCGGTGTAAAACCTTCTGATGCACAAAAAAGCCCTGATCCAGTTGTTATGCCGGATACAGGACTTTTGACTTAAGCTGTTTCCCTGTCTGAGTGCGAAACGCCCGCGCCATACGGCGGCGATATTCTCTTCCGGAATATCAGGCCGTACCACACGGAAGAAAGCTTTCCGCAGGACAGCGTTCAGAGCACGTTCAGATTCCCGTCTGACTGACCGGAAGCAGCGTTAGACGCAGAAGAAGCGGACGAGGCTTCCTCCTGCTCCAGTTCTGCCACCGCGTTCTGTGCATGGAATTCCGCGCGATTGCTCTGCACCACTTCATTCAGACTGTTTAAATCACTGACCAGATTCCCATAGTGCGCATTGGCTATTTCGACCGCGTTGGAAATGATGTTCTCGATGTTCGCCATCATATCGTCCGCATACTGCAGCATGGAGTCCCGAATCGCATTGGCCTCGAGCGTAGCGTTGTCCACAATGTCCTGGGCCTGCTTCGTGGCGAGCTGAACCACCTCATTGGCCTGGGCGTAGGCCTGCTGCATGATCTCGTGCTCATTGATCAGCTCCGTGGTCTGTTCCGTCGCCTCGTTGATGAGCATCTGAGCCTTTTCCCTGGCATCCTTCAGGATCGCCTCCTTATTGCTGACGATCTTCTGATAGCGCTTGATCTCGTCCGGCGTCTTGGAGCGGAGCTCCCGCAGCAGCATATCCATTTCGTTTTTGTTCACGATGATCTTCGTGTTGGAAAGCGGCTGATACTTACAGCTGTCAATATACTCCTCAATCTCATCAATCAGTTGTTCAATTCTGCTGCTCATACTCTCCCTCGTTTCCGAAAAATTTTATTCTGCGCTGCTTCCCGCGGCAAAAACAAAGACTGTTCACACGCCGGTCCGGTGTCCGTATTTGGCATATACCAACGCCGCTACAGACGGCGGAACACATTTGGAAATATCCCCATTGAAGGTGGCAATCTCCTTCACACTGGAGGAACTCAAATAGGCGTATTCCAGACTGGTGGTGAGGAAAACGGTATCTAACTCCCCAGCGGACAACAATTTGTTCGTCTGGGCGATCTGCAGCTCATACTCAAAATCCGTAATGGCGCGCAGGCCGCGGACCGATACATGGACATCCTTGCTCCTCGCATAATCGATGAGCAGGCCGCTGAAGGACTCCACCTTCACATTTGGAAGCGCTTCGGTCACTTCCTTTAACATTTTAACACGTTCTTCCACAGAAAACAATGGACTCTTTTCTTTATTATTCAGCACGCTCACGGTCAGTTCGTCAAAAATGGAAGCCGCACGGTGAATGATGTCAATATGTCCATAGGTGACGGGATCAAAACTCCCCGGATAGATCGCTTTTTTCATATTGTCCTCCGTCTCGGAGATTGTAAGCGGCAGCGAAAGGTGCGCTGCCGGGCTCATGTCCGGCCCGCTGCCGGCGGACGCGTGAAGTCCGGTCACAGCTTCTTCAGAAAAACATGCTTATTCGTCTTGTACCGTTTTTCCCGGACCACGGTGAAGCCGCGGCCCTGCGCGAAGGAAAAATCCCGCTTCAGATCCGCTTCGATGATGACCAGCGTATCCTCGTCCACATAGGGCGCGCACGAAAGCGCCGCCAGCACGGGCTCCTCCAGTCCAGCCTGATAGGGCGGATCCATGAAGACGATGTCCGCGTGCTTTTCCCGGATCGAAGCCAGGGCGCTTACCGCGTCCTGCTTGAGCAGCACAGCCCGGTCCGTGAACTTTGTGAAGGCCAGATTGTCCGCGATGCAGCGCGCCGCCTCTTTTCCGTTCTCCACAAAATAGGCTCTGCGGGCGCCGCGGCTGATGGCCTCAATCCCGATAGAACCGCTTCCGCTGCAAAGATCCACGAAGACGCCGCAGGGGATGCGGGTCTGAAGAATATTGAAAAGAGTCTCCTTGATGCGGTCCGTGGTAGGACGGGTATCCGCGCCCTGGGGCGTCTTCAGCGGAAGACTTCTGGCCTCTCCGGCGATCACTCTCATACTGGCACCTCGATCCGTTTCTTCTATTCAAAGTTATACTTCATATTCCGGTTCAGGTCAACCTCGAACTTTCGTTCCCTTTGTGTCCCGATGTGCCGGTTTGATCTGGTTGAGCACCAGGTTCCGACTCTTATAGGGAATGGAACTGTCATCGATATTCTTCGTATAATAGACCGCCTCCAGACTGTCCGTATCAGAAAGTTTCATGGCACGCACGCCCACTGCCGCTTTTTTCTTTTCCGGGATTTCCTCCACCGGGAAGCGCAGGAAAAAGCCTTCCTTGGACTGCAGGATGATGTTCTTCTGCTCCCGGTATATGCTCACGCTCACCAGCTCGTCGCCCTCCGCCAGCTTCGTGGCTGCGACGGTCTTCTTGGTGACATCGAATTCTCCGCCGTCCACGATCTTCGCCATGGCCCCTCTGGTGATAAACAGGAGCCGGTACAGGTTCAGGTCGCTCTGGCTGGCCGCCAGGAGCAGGCTTTCCTTCGTGGAATCGTAACTGCTCACATTGTCCAGCGGTATCCCCTTGTCCCGAAGCTTACTCAATGGAATATCCGATACCCTCACCGTATACAGCTGTCCCGTATTGGTAAACAGACAAATCCTGCCCGTGCTTTTGCACTTAAACGCGAAGGGATTTTCCGCGTGCACGGTCTCCTGATTGCGGTCATAGGTGACGGTATCGATAACCTTCGCATAGCCGAACCGGTTCACCAGACAGTAGAGCTCGACTTCTTCCGCTTTCTTTTCCTCGAAAACGACCTCCTCGCAGTTCTCGATGACCGTTTTCCTTTTGACTGCGAATTCCTTCTTCATGGCGTCCAGATCGTTCATGATGACCTGCGCCATGGAACTTCTGCGCTCCAGGATATCCTCATAGCGATAGATGTTGGCCAGCGTATCCTCATGCTCCTTGATCAGCGCCTCGATCTCCAGCCCGATCAGCTTATACAGGCGCATGTCCAGAATGGCGTCCGCCTGCCGTTCTGTAAAACGCAGATAACCGGCCATAACGGCGGATTCCTTGGACTTGAATTTAATGCCGTCCGTCTCGCCCTCCACCAGACAGGCCTTGGCCATGGCCCGGTCTCTGGAGCCCCGCAGGATCTCGATGATCAGATCGATGACGTTGCAGGCCTTGATCAGCCCCTCCTGGATCTCGCGGCGGTCCTGTTCCTTCTGCAAAAGCGTTTCATATTTGCGGCGGTTCACCTCATACTGAAAGTCCACGTTGGCCTTGATGATCTGCTTCAGCCCCATGGTCTCCGGACGCCCGTCGCTGATGGCCAGCATGTTGACGCCGAAGGT
>CANQTI010000030.1 GCA_947626725.1 uncultured Eisenbergiella sp. | reverse complement strand
CCCGCAGATCGTTGTCTGGGGCGCGATGAACGCGCCCGGATGGATCACCGGTTTTTTCATGCCTTCCTCCTTCGCCCTGACGGGGCATGAACATTTCCTCGGGATCACGGTTCCTGGAACTTCCCGCTCCTATACATTCCCGAAGTCTTTGCGGTTCCTGAAACGCCGGTTCCTTATATACTCCCGAAGTCTTCTCCGCCCCTGAACCTTCAGTTCCCCATATATTCCAAAGCCTTTGCCGCTCCTAAAACTCCCGCTTCTTATAGGCCGCCACGGAAATCCGCACGGAAATCGCCAGCACGACGGCTGTGACCGCCGCGGCTCCGGCCATCAGCACACCCGCCGGGATGACGCCGCGCTCGAAAAGAACTCTCCCGGGGCCGTCCGACGACATCAGACCGACCATCACGGCGCTCAGAACGCCTGCCGCCAGCATCATCATCAGTGTCAGAAAAAGCCGCCCCCTGGAAACCCCGAACCGGAAGATGATCGGCAGCTCCAGCGATATGAGCAGACCGCCCAGCAAAAACAGCAGTAAAAAGATCGACAAGGGAGATAGGAACGTATCCTGCCCGGAGGAAAAGATCCCCGCGCACCAGAACGATACCGCCGTCAGAAGCGCTATCGCGCCCGTGCTCAACAAAGACAGCAGATACTTTTCCCAGACGATCTGTTCCGGCTTCAGCGGCAGACAGGCCGCCAGACAGTCCCAACGATCCTGCTCCTCGTAAGCCATCACCATTTTCACCAGCATACTTCCCATGATCACGGAAAAGGCGGCAAAAAACAGCGCATTTTTTGTGAACGCCCCAATGAGCGCATAAGCGGCGACAAACAGCGTGAACAATTTCCCATATTTCAGAAAAATATACCAATCCTTTCGCATCAAGCCCTTCATTTTTTCCCCTCCTTCGCCATCGCGATGATAATGCTCTCGATCGAAGCGCGCTCCGCCTTTATCCCCGCCGGGAGCAGCTCCCGGCGCACCAGCGCCTCTACCCCGTAGCCCGTATCGTGAGCGGAAAGCACGGCCTTTTTGTCCAGCGCCTCGAACGCCTCCCGCCGAAGCGTCGCCAGACCGTACTGCTCCAGCAGCAGATCCTTTTCTTCACAGAATAAAAGCCTTCCTTTGTGGAGAAAGGCGATGTAATCGCAGACCTTTTCCAGATCACTCACGATGTGGGAGGAGATCAGGATGGAATGGGAAGCCTCCCTCGTAAATTCATTGAACACATCCAGGACCTCATCCCGCACGATGGGATCCAGCCCGCTGGTGGCCTCGTCCAGAATCAAAAGCCTCGCCCCGTGGGAAAGGGCCGCCGCGATCGCCAGCTTCATTTTCATTCCCCGGGAAAAATCCTGAAACACCTTGTCCGAAGGCAGCGCGAACCGCTCCGCATACTCCAGGAACGTCTTTTCCTCCCAGCCCCTGTAAACGTCCCTCATCATCAGGTTCACCTGCCGGACCGTCAGCGCGTTGGGGAAACAGGCTTCATCCAGTACCACGCCGATCTCCTCTTTTTTCAGAGTGAAATCAGCACTGTGATTGTCGCAGCCCAACACCTCGATCACGCCGGCGTCCGGCTTCACCCCGCCGATGACGGACTTGATCAGCGTGCTCTTGCCCGCGCCGTTCTCCCCGATCAGCCCCAGGATACATCCGGTGGGAAGCGCAATGCTGACGTCATCCAGCGTAAAACCCTTATAACGTTTTGTCAGATTCTGAATCCTAAGCGCAAATTCTTCCATAAACGGATCACTCCTTTCCCTTTATCCGATCCTGCCGCGCGGCCCTCCGCCGCCGCGCCGACGTCTCTTTTTTCACTCTTCTCCCATCAGCGCGAACATCTCCAGGAGCTCCTTCTTCTCCAGCCCGCACCCGGCGGCGAGCTCGTAGATTTCCTGCATGTGCGCCTCGATCTTTTTCAGGTTCGCCTCCCGGATCAGCTCCGTGTTCTTCGGTGCGACAAAACTCCCTTTGCCTGCCATCGTACAGATAAAGCCTTCCCGCTCCAGCTCCTCATATGCGCGCTTGGTCGTGATGACGCTGATGCGCAGGTCCTTCGCCAGCCCCCGGATAGACGGCAGAGGCTCACCCTCGACCAGCTTATCCGAAAGGATCTGATCCCGGATCTGCGTATAGATCTGTTCATAGATCGGCTGATCTCCGGCATTGCTTATGATAATATCCATCGAATTGTTCTCTCTTTCTGTATATATACAGTATATACAGCATGTTCAGATGAATGTCAAGTGTTTTCCGAAAAAAACAGACGGATTTTGCTTGCAAATCATGAAATTTATGCTATCATTATAAATATAACCAATTTTAAAACCATTTTGAAAAAATGCGCCGACAGGCGTCATGTGAAAAGCGGAGGATGAGACGGTGACTCAGAAAAAGTTTTTACTAAAAACAAAGTTCGGATGCGTGATTCTCCCGGCCGTCATGGCTCTGTTCCTGACCTTTTCCCTTTCCGCCGCCGCCGCGGCCCCGGCGGCCGGCAGTCAGACCGCCCAGAGCATCCGGCAGGAACAGGACGCCCCGGCGACCCAGGCGAGCGGAGAAACAGCCGCCCTCCCCGCCGATCTGCCGGCATATGCCGGAACACCCTTCACCGTTGTCAACGACAATGTACCGTACTTTACGGAGGAAGAACTCACCGCCGCATCCTTTGAATCCTACAGTGAGCTGGACGGGCTGGGAAGATGCGGCGTCGCTTACGCGTGCATCGGGAGGGAACTGATGCCCACGGAGGAACGCGGGAGCATCGGACAGATAAAGCCCTCCGGATGGCATACCGTGAAATACCCGGATCTCATTCCGGACAGATATCTTTACAACAGATGCCACCTGATCGGCTATCAGCTCACCGGCGAAAATTCCAACGAAAAGAATCTGATCACCGGCACGAGATACCTGAATGTGGAAGGAATGTGTCCGTTTGAGGATCTGACCGCAGATTATATAAAGGAAACGGGAAATCACGTGCTATATCGGGTGACTCCTGTCTATACCGGAAACAACTTGCTGGCCGACGGCGTCCTGATGGAGGCCGAATCCATAGAAGATGAGGGGAACGGGGTTCTTTTCAACGTTTTCGTTTATAATGTGCAGCCCGGCATTCTCATCGATTACGCTACCGGAGACAGCGCCCCCGGCGCGGCCGAAACGGCCGCCGTACAGTCCGGCGCAGAAGCGACTTCCGTGCAATCCGGCGCAGAGGCGGCTTCCGCCCCGGCAAAACCCGCGGCACTGACACAGGAAAATCCTTCCGCACAGACCGCGAAAGCCGTCCCGACAGAAGCCTCGTACATTCTGAATACCAATACGCACAAATTTCACTACCCGTCATGCGCAAGCGTCAAACAGATGAAGGAGAAAAACAAGCAGGCGTTTTCCGGAGACCGCGCAGATGTCATCGCGATGGGCTACGACCCCTGCAAGCGCTGCAATCCGTGAGCAGAAGCCGAAACGCCCCGAAAAAGGCCGGAAAAAGATGCTCGGAAAAAGATAAAATAGCTGTTGACTTTGCCCGGAAAATTTAGTATTATAATATAGCTTAAAGAAAAGCAATCGATGCGTGGCTCAGTTTGGTAGAGCGCTGCGTTCGGGACGCAGAGGTCGCAAGTTCAAATCTTGTCGCATCGATGTCAGAAAAGCCCGGAAACATGCGGTTTCCGGGCTTTTTCTCTGCTCATGATCTCCCGGTTTTTTCCGTGAATGAGCCATTTTGATGTGCATTTGATGTGCATTTGATGTGCATTTGATGTGCATTTGATGTTTACTCCGTTTGAAGGCCCTATTTGCCAAAAATATCACCTAACATTTTGCCTGCTTGCTGATTCCTTTCTCTCAGGGCATGTGCATATATGTTCAGCGTAGTACTGGTGTCAGAATGCCCCAGCCGTCCGGCGACTGTAACGACGTCAAGATTCTGAGCGATCAACAACGTGGCATTCGTATGCCGTACCCCGATCCTCTGCTTTTTCATAATACGGAGAGCAACTTTACACAGGAACAGAATATCTGCCAGTGATCTGCGTGGATATCCGTTTCATTTGATCTTTTCAGGTTACCATAAATCCTCCTGAAAAAAGAGGAGCAGACGTTTCCGCCTGCTCCCGGTAGATTATTTTCATATAGAGCTTTAAACAGCAGTTGATGCCAGCATCTTATCAGCCAGTTTTTTTACTTCCTCTACAGTAAGGTCCTGACAAAGTGCTATCTCTTCATAAGTCAGTTTTTCTACCCGAATTAATTTCTGTGCCGCTTCTATTCTGACATTTTTCGCCAGTTCTTCCATCGCTCTGCACATACTCTGAATTCCCTCCTTGCTCCCTTTCAGGTATCTTGCCCTGTCCGCCAATACCTTATACTTCATTTCCTCCGGGTCTGAACACATGAAGTCATGCATCAGGATGCCCAGCGGCGTATCATCCTTGCAGGCTCCGTTCACATAGATGATATGCGATCCGTCCCCGAACGGCTCTCCTGTTTCGCGTATCGTCCTGTCGATATGATAGATGGGAAGATATGCGCCAAGCTCATCCCGTTCCGTGATAAATTCGTGCTGGGAATGTACGCTTTCAACCCGCAGTCCCGGATTGTCCATGATGATCTTCAGGACAAATTCCGTACATTCCTTATTGTCTTCAAAAAACTTCGCCATGTAGTCGTCATCCATCAGGCGAAATGCCCGGATATAAGCCAACTGCTGTTCACTGGCGCCGGTATATGCGGTAAGATTTTCCTGCATTTTTTCACCACCTTTATATAATAAAATATATAGTATTTTGAATTGTAATACAATCCCTATAGGTGATCTCCATTTCCCTTTTTCTGTTGTCTTACAAGGGTATCACGGATACTGGCTTGGTGTTTATTTGGTGTTTATTTGGTGTTTATTTGGTGTTTATTTGGTGTTTATTTGGTGTTTATTTTCCAGTGATCACGCCGCATTGACATTTACCGCACAATGTTATATAGTGGCAGGGAAATGAAATATACTTTCTGCTGTACGAAGTCAGAATGTCCTTTCTTGTGTTGGTACATTCAAAAAACATATAGTAAAATTTACACACATAGGAGATGTTTTCAGACAATGAAAGCCTGTGTCATTCAACCGCCGTATTCTACCGACTATTCCCGCTCGGATGAGTGTTTCCGCTGGGAAATGGAGGCATTGGATCGATGTGATCCGAGCATGGATCTGATCGTCATGCCGGAGGCTTCCGACGTGCCCTGCATGGCATCCTGCGCTGAGGAATGGGCGGAGAGCCTGCGCAGATACAACAAAGCCATTCTGGAAAAAGCGGCGGAAACCGCCATGCGCTGTGATGCGGTGCTGTTTATCAACGCCATTTCGCAGGAGGAAAAGGGACAGAAAAATACCACCTATGCCTACAACCGACACGGAGAGCTGGTGGGAAAGTATTTTAAGCAGCATCCGGTTCGCAGCGAGGTTGCATGCCCGGAACGGGATTCCGATTATAGCTTTGAATATGAGCCTGTTACCGTCATGGAGATAGATGGTTTGCGGTATGGGTTCCTCACCTGCTATGACTTCTATTTTTATGAAGCATTCTCACGGATGGCGCGCCAGAACCTGGATATCATCATAGGCTGCTCTCACCAGCGAAGCGACACCCACGATGCGCTGGTGACCATGTGTAAGTTCTGTGCCTACAATACCAATACCTATTTGGTACGTTCATCGGTCAGCATGGGAGAGGATTCCCCCCTGGGCGGCGTCAGCTGCATTGTGGCGCCTACCGGAGAGGTGCTTGCCAATATGGGGAGTCGGGTGGGAATGGCCACGGCGGAATTTGATCCGAAGGCAAAATATTATAAGCCCGCAGGGTTTGGGAACCCGCCTGCGGCTCACTATGAATACATTGAACAGGGACGTCGCCCCTGGAAATACCGGCCGGCGGGCAGCGCGATCGTAAGGCCGGACGAGATCATGCCATATCCCCGTGTCTGTGCCCACAGAGGATTCAACACGGTGGCGCCGGAGAACAGCCTGCCCGCTTACGGCGCAGCCATTGCGTTGGGTGCGGAAGAGATAGCGTTTGATCTGTGGCCTACTGCAGACGGGGAAATTGTCTCGATCCATGACGGCCGCCTGGAACGGGTGTCGGACGGCACCGGCCTGGTGTATGAACACAGCTATGCGGAACTGCTGCGATACGACTTCGGCGTTAAATTCGGCGAGGCGTACAAGGGGCTGCGCATTTTAAAATTTGAGGAGATCCTCAGGAAGTTTGCCTGTCACGTGATCATGAATATCCACATTAAGGAACTGGAACCCTATGATGATGAGATCCTCAAGAAGATCATCGCTCTGATTCGGGAATATGACTGTGAAAAGTATGTATATTTCATGACATCGGATTCCATTCATCGGAAGCTGGCTCGGCTGGCGCCGGATATTTGCCGATGTTGCTCCGCCGGCGAGAACCACGCGACCGCTGCCCGCATCGTGGAGCGGGCCATCGAATTGGGATGCAGGAAACTGCAGTTTGTCAGTTGGGAACCCTTCACCCGGGAAATGGTGGACAAAGCCCACGCCAATGGGATCAGCTGCAATATCTGTCAGGCAGATACGCCGGAAGACACAGAGAAATACCTGGCAATGGGGATCGATACGATCATGACCGACGATTATCACAGGATCTCCCAGGTGGTCCGAAATTATAATGCGGCAAAATAAACGTCAAAGACGGCGCGGGATACATGGAGGATCCCGCGCCGTCTGTCAATTCAAAAGAAAGCTGAGCGGCGACACGCTGCCAGTGACGACCTCGCACGCATAGATCCCGTCCGCGGCCGACGGGCCGTCCAGGGGGATGCCAAAGAGCCACTCCCCTTCCGCAAAGCCTCCGGCGTGAAGCAGATACGCGCCCATGGCGTCGCTGTCGTTCTCCCCGGACGGAAGCACCGGTTCGCCGCCGGTCTCACCGACCGCAAACTCGGCTCCGCCGGCCTTTACGGTCTGTCCCGGCCTGATGCTTCCCGCGCTTTCTTCCGCGACATAGAGCACGGCGGTTCCGTCCTTTACGGCCACGGCGCCCCTGACGGTGGTTTCCAGCCTTCCCGCCGTGCCCCAGACAGCCATTCCCGCGAGGAAGACGACTGCTGCCAGAAGGACCATCCACATCCCGGGAGAAGCAGCTCTGATATAGTCGTTAAGCTGTTCGGGAGAAGCGACCCGCTCCAGACTCTTTTTCCTGAAAATCCGGTTATCCTCAGACATATCGTTCTCACCCCTTATAAGCATCTTTTATGTCCAGTCTCTGGCGTTCCACGAGACTGGCAAACCGCCCGCCCAGAGCGATCAGCTCATCATAGGTTCCATCCTCAATGATGCGTCCCTTCTCGAGGAGAATGATCCGGTCGCACTGTCTGATGGTGGAGAGGCGGTGCGCGATCACGAGCCTCGTGCACTTCAGACCGGCGAGGGATTGGGAGATCCTTTTCTGCGTGAGATTGTCCAGCGCCGAGGTCGCCTCGTCAAGCATCAGGATCTTCGGCTTCGGGGCGATCGCCCGCGCGATCATCAGTCTCTGCTTCTGCCCGCCGGAAATCACGCCCGAATCTTCGGATATCATGGTGTACATTCCCATGGGCATCGCCCTGATATCATCGGCGATCCCGGCGGTCTCCGCGGCCTCCCACGCCTCGTCCATGGTAAGCCACGGTGCGGAAACGGTGATGTTCGAGAAAATATCGCCGGCGAAGAGCTTTCCGTCCTGCAGCACAACGCCGATCCGCCGCCGCAGCGATCTTAAGTCGATGGTCGAAAGATCCCTGCCGTCGTAATAGACCGCTCCGCGCTGCGGGGTCTCAAACCCGAGGAGCAGCCTCATCAGCGTCGATTTCCCGCAGCCTGTCGCGCCGACGACTGCGACGTATTGGCCGGACCTGATCTTTATGGAAAGATTCTCCAGGACGTTCGGCATGCTGTCACTGTACCGGAACGTGACGTTATTGAGCTCGATCCCTCCGGAAAGGCGGGTTATGACCTGCTTGCCCTCGGAGACCTCCGGGACGGCGTCAAGTATGGGCTTTGCCATATCAAAGACGGGCTTTATGTCCGCGGCCGTCAGGGCCGCCCCCGCAAGGGTGCCGAACGCCCCCGTGACCATGCCGTAAGCGGTGTTGAAGGCGTAGTAGTCCGCGACGGATATCCCGCTTTTTACCGCGGCATAATACAGGACGATCATACCGGCCGAGGAAATGAGCATGGACAGCGGGACGCTGTATTTGATCAGCGCGGGAGGATCGTATCTCAGCCTCGCATACGCGGCGTGGGCCTGCGCCCATTTCGCGAACGCCCTCTTTTCGGCGCCGGCAAGCTTTATTTTACGGATCCCGGAAATGATCGCGTAGCCAAGGCCGCTTTCCTTCGCACCGGCTTCCATCGACTGCTTGGAGACCTTCATCTGCACGAGAGAGGTGATCACAGAAAACAGCACCGTAACGGCCGTGATCACGAGCGCCGGAGCCGCCAGCGCAGGCGCGTAGGCGAAGATCTGCGTTATGTAAATGAGCGAGAAAAGCGACGTCAGCCCTGTCGTCAGGACCAGCGATACGAGCATGTCGCAAAGCGAGCCGATATACTGCAGACGGCCGGAAAGCTCGCCGGAGCTGTATTCCCTGAAAAACTGCGGCGGCAGACTCATGATCCTCATCATCGCCGCGGCATCGACCGATACCGACATCCCGGTATTGATCCGCGCCGACAGAAAATCCCTCACCGTGCCGACGAGCATCTGCGAGACAGCCGCGCAGATCAGGAATACCGCGGCCGACGTCAGGAGCCGGACGGATCTCTCTTCGAGGACCGTCGAAAAGATGAAGTTCTGAAGTCTCGGCGTCACCATGCCGATCAGCGTGACGGCAAGGACAGCCGCCGCGAAGGCCAGGATATCGGACGCCGATACCGTCGAGGCCAGATATCTCAGCAGATCCGCCGCCGTCAGCTTCTTTGACGGGAACGGGCGGTAAAAGGCCGTCGCCGTCTCTTCAAAATCCCCCTCGTTTTTTCTTCCGACCCGGATCCTTCTGCCGCTTTCCGGATCTGAAAAGCAGTAGCCGTACAGCCTTCCCGGAAGCATCGCGACCATCGCGCCGTCCGATCTTCTCCTCGCGAGATACGGCCCTGCCGCCTCCCTGTACCAGCCCCGATCCAGCCTTACCGTACGGCGCATGATCCCGTACGGCCGCAGAAGATATTCCAGCTGGTCATTAAAATCCCTGATATTTTCCGGGATCTCCCTGGGCGCCATATGGTAATACCGGAGTATCCCGGCGACGGCGTCCTTTGAGCGACCGGCGGCTCCCGCGAAGACCGCGGACTCATTTTTCCCCGTGACAGCGTCGGAAAGCTCCAAAAGCGCCTTCTCAAAGCTCTGCTGATCGCTCTTCTTTCTCTCTCTGATCTGTTCGCCAAACCAGCCCATCGTCTGCAGCTCCCTACTCGTTCGATACTAGCTCGGTATAATAACCGCCTTTCGCGTACAGCTCCTCATGCGTGCCGCGCTCGACCACTTTTCCCTTGTCCAGGACGATGATCTCATCGCAGTCACGGATGGCCGACAGCCTGTGCGCCACGACAATGCAGGTGATCCCCCTGTCCCGGATCGACTTCACGACTTCGTACTCCGTTTCGGCGTCGAGAGAGGACGTGGCCTCATCCAGGATGAGAACGGTCGGGTCCTGGGCCAGGACGCGCGCGATCTCCAGCCGCTGGCGCTGTCCGCCCGAAAGGTTCCTGCCTCTCTCCGCAAGCAGACCGTTATATCCGCCCTCACGCTGCATGATATCGTCGTGGATCCGGGCGTCCCTCGCGGCGAGTATCACCTCGAAATCCTCGATGGAGCTGTCCCACATCCGGATATTGTCCGCGATCGTGCCCCCAAAGAGGACGATATCCTGATCGACGACCGCCAGGGAACCGGTGAACACGGAACGGTCGATCTCGTCCATCGGCCTGCCGTCAAAGAGGATCTCACCGCTCCACGGATGGCAGACCCCGGAGACCAGCCTGGCGACCGTTGACTTGCCGCAGCCCGTCGCGCCGACGATCGCCACCCACGCGCCCGGCTTCAGGCTCATGCTGAAATTCTCGATCAGCGGCCGGGAGAATCTCGAATAGCCGAACGTAACGTTTTTGATCTCAACCGCTCCGGAAAGCTTGCCGTATTCCCCGCCGTTTTCGTCTTTTTCTTCGTCTTCCTCTTTCTTTTCCTCTTTGTAATTCACATCCTCCGGGTACTGCATGACGTCCTCGACCCGCTCCATCTGCGCCCGCATTTCCTGAAGGGACTGACCCGCCAGGATGAGCGTCCTCGCGGGGCCGGTGAATGACTCCAGAAATCCGTGAAACGCCATAACCATACCCACCGTAAACCGGTTCTCTATCGTCAGCCACACGCCCAACACCGTGACAAGGATCCCCGTGATCTGCGACGCAAGCGCCGGGATCATGCCGAGATACCGATCGAGCCTTTCGGATCTTACGCTCTGGGAATTCTCTCCGGCCTGATAACCCGCCCAGCGTTCAAAATAGCCGTTCTCGGCCCCGGAAGCCTTGACGGTCTCGATCATCTCGATCCCGGCAACGGTCGCCGCCGCGAGCAGCCCCGCGTCGCGCATCCGGACTCTTGTGAGGTTGATCCGCTTTGCCGCGATGATCCGCGACATCACGAGATTGATGAAAACCGAGGCGACGCCCACAAGCGTAAGGATCCAGCTGTACCGGATCATCACCGCGAGATAAAACACCATCAGAAACGGCTGCAGGACCAGCGGCGCGAACCCGTTTACGATCCTGTCGGTGACGGCCGCATTCGCGCTCTGCCGCTGCTGGATATCGCCGGCCATTCTCTGGGAGAAAAATTCCATCGGCAGCCGGAGCACCTTCCACATATAAGCGCCTGCACCACAGACCTCCATCTTCCCGTTTATCCGCAGCGACGCCGACGCCCGGGCCAGCGCGACGGCGATCTGGACGGAGGTCACCAGCGTGAGAACGGCCAGAAACGGCAGAAACCATTCCGGATTCTCATGGGTCAGCAGCCGGTCGAGAAAAAATCTGGAAAACGCCGGATCGATCATTCCGAAGGCAGCGGAAACGACCGTCGCCAGAACGGTGAACGCGATCGCCGCACCGGCGCCCTTCATCCTGCCCCTCGCGAAATCGACCATACTCTTCTGCCTGCCGCCCGGCACGAAGCCTTCGCCAGGCTCGAACAGAAGGCAGATCCCCGTGAAGGACTCGTCAAAGGTCTCCATCGGGACGGAATAGCTTCCCTCCGCAGGGTCGTTCAGATACGCCCTGTTTCCTTTAAAGCCGTTGAGCACGACAAAATGGTTGAAATTCCAGTGAACGATGCAGGGAAAGCTCCCTTCGTTCTTAAGCTCCTCCGGTTCAAAACGGTATCCCCCGGCAGTCAGCCCGTAGCCTCTGGCGGCGAGCAGAATGTTCTTCGCGTTCGAACCGTCGCGCGACACTTCACAGTCGGCCCTGACCTGCTCCAGCGGAACCCATTTGCCGAAATACGCCAGGATCATCGCAAGGGCGGCGGCGCCGCATTCGAGCGCCTCAAGCTGCATCACCACCGGCACCTTCGCAACGCCCTTACGGATTGGGCTTTTTACTGTTTTTTCTGATCTCTTATCCGATCTCACCGCGTCAATACCCTTTCCATCGGTACTTTACTGTTCATTATAACACGTCTGACCCCGGCCGTCTTGTCGTTTGCGATTAAATTTTGCCGCAAACCGCACGAAAACATGGCAAAAACTGAACATACGCCATGGCGCGGCCTGATATTTTGTGGTAAAATAGATGAAACATGATATTCTCATTCAAAAGGAGGAGGCGCATGATGAAAGAGATTAACGAAAACGAACTGGAAGCTGTTGCAGGCGGACGTGACATCCGCAAATACACTGATAAAGCCTGCGATCTGTTTGAGCCCGTCAGAGCAGCCGCGATCCGTCAGTGTCGCTACTGCGTTTATTTTACTCCCGCCGAGGACCGAACCATCGCGGCCGGTTGGTGCAGTCAATTACCGAGCCCGCGCAGGTAGCAGGTTTCAGAGCGGAAACATAAGGGGGCAGGAATACGTCATACGGGATCGGCGTCTGCGGCGGCGAGAGGGATTTTGTGCCACAGCATATTACGGGAATTTGTAAAGTGTCCGTCCTGAGAACGGTATGGCAATATCATTGAAACCTTGTTATATTTTATAGTGTCAGATCGCATCCGAAGCCATCGGCATTGCCTGACGCTTTTGCCATTTTCATTTAACGGCATCGCATTCCTTGCAGCCATCATGAGCTTTATCCGCCGCACCAGAGGTATCCTCCCATGACAGACCGCGCAGCAGAAGTCTCTCCCCTGCATTGGGGAGACCTGCCGTATCATTCTCTCAACTATCACCTGCGGCAGACTTTCGGAGAAAAAGTCTACCGGCTGTCTTTAAACGGCGGCATGACCTGCCCCAACCGGGACGGCACGATCGGGACCGGCGGCTGTATCTTCTGCAGCGTCGGAGGTTCCGGAGATTTTGCCGCCTCTGCGTCCCTGCCCGTCAGGAAGCAGATCGCGCAGGCCAAAGCACAGATCGCGTCAAAAACAGACTGCCGCAGATTTATCGCCTATTTCCAGGCATATACCAACACTTACGCGCCTGTCAAACGGCTGCGAAGCCTTTTTTCAGAGGCGATCTCCCATCCCGACATCGCAGCGCTTTCCATCGCGACCCGGTGCGACTGTCTCCCTCCGGAGGTCCTTCTGTTGCTGGAGGAACTGAATCAGATCAAACCCGTCTGGGTGGAGCTGGGCCTTCAGACCGTGCACGAAAAGACGCGCAGAAACATCCGAAGCGGATTTACCCTCTCCCAATATGAAGAAGCCGTGGCCGCGCTCCGCGCCCGAGGCATCGACGTGATCACCCACCTGATCCTGGGACTTCCCGGAGAGGACCGGGATATGATGCGCGCTTCCGTCTCCTATGCGGCGTCCCTGCCCATACAGGGGATAAAGCTCCAGCTTCTCCATATACTGGAAGGCACAGAGCTGGGCGAACAGTATAAGCGCGGAGAGCTTTCCCGGGACCCCGCCGGTTCCATCGCGGACTCGCCGGAAGCCTACTGCCGCTTTGCAGCGGAATGCGTCTCGCTGCTTCCGCCCGAAACAGTCATCCACCGGCTCACCGGCGACGGTCCGCGCCGCCTGCTGCTGTCCCCGCTTTGGAGCGCCGACAAGAAGCGGGTGCTGAACACGCTGAGACGGAGCTTTGCGGAACTTAACCTGTGGCAGGGGAAGAATTTTGTCCGGAATCCGTGACCGGAACAGGCTCATGCCGCGGTGTTCCCATAGCGCATCTTGCAGGAAACAGCGGGCGGCTGGCCTGCCGATATCCTCTTCATGGAAATGAATAAAACAGCAAATGTTCGTGCAAAGTATTGTTTTTTTCGTGCATTTGAAATATACTATAACCACCAGTAAGAAAGGAGATGGTGGTATGGCTGGCACTACAACGAATATCAGTATCCGTATGGATACCGATCTGAAGGCACAGGCTGATGCCCTTTTTGCAGAGCTGGGCATGAACCTGTCCACGGCATTTAACATTTTTGTCCGTCAGTCGCTTCGCGAGGGCCGGATTCCTTTTGATATCTCCCTGAACACGCCCAACAG
>CANQTI010000029.1 GCA_947626725.1 uncultured Eisenbergiella sp. | reverse complement strand
CATGCAGGATGCGCACGGCCCGGTCATAATCCTGTAAATGGTTGGCCGACATCTCCGCCACGATGAGCGCGGGGGCGTCGGCGGCGATCCTTTTTTCGCCGATAAAAATTTCTTTATTCATGGGGATGCTCCATCCGTTCTTTCATTTTCTGATATTTCACTTCCGCGATCTCCCAGTCCTCTGGGGTGTCGATGTCCTGCACCTCCAGCTCGGACAGGATCAGGGGCACCATGCCCGGCGTATCCGTCGTGCCCTCCCGGAAAAAGGCGTCCGTACGGCAGGCGTAAAACTGACCGCAGTCATGGTAGAGCTTTTCCAGATCCTGGCTGCGGGCCGCGGCGTATTGGGGCCATTTGTATCCGACATGTCCGGCGCTGTCTATGCGCAGCCCCCGCTGGACCGGATAGGAGAACGGCACGATGGGGATGACGGATTCTGCCGTCCCCAGCATCTCCATGGCGCGCTGCAGCTTTTCAGGCGTGATGAAGGGGGCTGTGGGGTAGATGCAGCAAAAGAAATCGAACTTCCGTCCCAGCGCTTCGTAGGAGGTCAGCACCTCCCGGATCACGTCGTCTGTGGACGCATAGTCGCCAGCGGCCTCCTCGCTTCGCAGGAAGGGCACCTTCGCGCCCGCCTCCTTTGCGATCCCGGCGATCTCGGGATCGTCCGTGGAGACCATGACCTCGTCGAATGCGCCGCAGGCCAGGGCGGCCTCGATGGAATAGAGGATGATCGGCCTGCCGCAGAACGGGCGGATATTTTTGCGGGGGATGCGTTTGCTCCCGCCGCGGGCGGTGATGATCGCGAGCGCTGACATGGGAACCTCCTGTGCCTTGCAGTTTCTATTCATTGTATCAAAAACGGGAGAAATCCACAATATTTTTGAAGGACATATGCCGGATTTTTTATTTATCCTGTTTTCAGGGGTCTTTGTAAGCGCACGGGCGAAGGCGGCCTTTGCCGGGGCGTTCTTCGGGCGCCTGAACAGGATTTCTCACCGATTTGGTCCGGAATATTTGTATTTCTGCCCGATTCGTGTTATGATGGGGAAAGAATGGGATAAAATGCCTGGAAAGAAGATCCCGGGGAGAACTGACGAGATGAAAGAGCGGATCTATATCTGCCATACATTCTATCATGTATATGTGACATGCCTGAAGGAGCTGACACTGCCGAAAACGATGCGGGGGCAGGCGACGCTTTTGCTCAGCACGATGTCCAATGATTTCGGAAATCTGAAGGAGCGCGCTGAGAAGAGCGGCCTGTTTGAAGATGTGCAGATGTTCGAGGAGAAGAAGGCGGATTTTTTTCCGCAGCTGGACAAATACCGGATGGATTACGGGAACCTTTTCCTGAACATGCTGTCCCGGATGCGGTTCACGAAGCTCCTCGGGAAGCTGGAGGAGCCCTTTGTGCCCGTGAATCTTAAGCACTACCGGGATATTTATGTGTTCTGCGACTCCGACCCCATCGGCTATTACCTGAATTATAAAAAGATAAAATACCATGCGTTGGAGGATGGGCTGGACTGCATCCGTTACTATGATACAGCGCGCTTTGACAACCGGGGGCATTTCAGGCTGAAGGCGTTCCTGGCGGCGCGGAACCTGATCTTCATTCAGAACGGGTACAGCAAATACTGCGTTGATATGGAGGTCAACGACACTTCGGTCCTGGAATATCCGTGTCCTAAATATATCGAGCAGCCCAGGGAAGCGCTGGTGCGGCGGCTGACGCAGGAGGATAAGGACGTCATCACCCGCATTTTCGTCGCGGATATGGACCGGCTCCTGAAGCAGCTTAAGACCGGTGAAGGTCACGAGAAAAAGGTGCTGGTGCTCACGGAGCCGCTCTGCGAGCTGCCGGTGCGCAGGCAGATCTTTGCGGATATCATCGGGCAGTACGGGCAGGGGGCGCAGGTGCTGATCAAGCCCCATCCGAGGGATGTGCTGGACTACCGGAAGGAATTCCCGGATCACATCGTGCTTGACGGGATGTTCCCCATGGAGATCCTGAACTTCGTGGAGGGCCTTGTGTTTGATAAGGTGGTCACGGTCTACACGGTGCCGGATTCGCTGCATTTCGTGAAGGAAAAGATCTATCTCGGCCATGATTTCATGGATCAATATGAAAAACCGGAGGAACACCGGCTCAATGAACAGATTTATTAGGGGGATTTGATTCCGGCATGAAGAAGATCTGGAAAAAAATGATGGTTCTCATGAACCGCAGGCAGAAGTGGAAGATGGTGCAGATCCTGATCATGATGGTCATCGGCGCCATCCTGGAGACGGCGAGCATCGGTCTCGTGGTCCCGGCGATCCAGATGATCATGGATCCCGCCTGCGTGGAGGGGGACGGGATCGTGGCCCGGGCGTACCGGCTTACCGGCCTCGCGACGCCCTCACAGTTCACCACGCTGATCCTGGCGCTGATCATCCTGGGCTTTGTGCTCAAAAACGTCTTCCTGTACTTTCAGAACGTGATCCAGCTGCGGTTTGTCTATACCAACCAGTTCGAGACCTCTCAGCGCATGATGATCAATTTCATGAAGCGGCCCTACGAATATTATCTCAACGCCGACACCTCCGTGATCCAGCGCATGATCACGTCGGATGTGAACAACATGTTCGGCCTGGTGCTGGCCTGTCTGCAGCTTTTGAGCGAGGTCATTATTTTTACCCTTCTGTCGGTCACGCTGACGGCTATCGCGCCGAAGATGATCCTGACGGTGGCCTCCCTGCTCATTGTGACGCTTCTGGTCATCAAATTCATCTTAAAGCCCATCATGCGGCAGGCGGGCATCGAGAACCAGGAGTATTACAGCGGCCTGTATAAGTGGATCGAAGAATCCGTCATGGGCATCAAGGAGATCAAGATCGCCAATAAAGAAAACTATTTCATCCGGGAATACGGCAAGTGCGGCAAGGGATACGTCAGTGCCGTACAGCGCTACAATATTTTCAATTCCACGCCCCGGCTCCTGATCGAAACGGTCTGCATGGCGGGGCTGATCCTGTATCTGATGATCATGTTCTGGCTGGGCGAGGACGTGACGGACATGGTGGGCCAGATCGGGGCCTTCGGCGTGGCGGCCATGCGCCTTCTGCCCTCCGCCAACCGGATCAACAACCATCTGACCTCCATTTCCTATTTCGAGCCGTTCTTCATGGGCGTTTCGGACAATCTGCAGGAAGAGATCCATGACGAAAGCATGGTCTACGATGAGGAATATTATAAAAAGAAAAAGCAGGTGGAACAGCTCCCGGTGAAGGAGAAGATCGTGCTGAACGATATTGTATACCGCTATCCCAACACGGACACGCTGATCTTCGACCACGCGCATATGGAGATCCCGGTGGGCGCTTCGGTGGGCATCGTGGGCACCACGGGCGCGGGCAAGACGACGATCGTGGACATCATGCTGGGCCTTCTGCAGATCCAGGAGGGGGAGATCCTGGCGGACGGCGTGGAGGTGCGGGACCACTACGAATCCTGGCTGAAAAATATCGGCTATATCCCGCAGTCCATTTTCATGGTGGATTCCACGATCCGCAAGAATGTGGCCTTCGGTTATGCGGATGAGGATATCGATGACGCGAAGGTATGGGAAGCGCTGCATAAGGCGAAGCTGGACGATTTCGTGCGGGGGCTGCCGGAGGGGCTGGATACCGGCATCGGCGAACGCGGCATCCGGATCTCCGGCGGACAGAGACAGCGGATCGGCATCGCCAGGGCCCTGTTCGAGGACCCGGAGGTGCTGGTGATGGATGAGGCCACCAGCGCGCTGGACAACGAGACGGAGGCCGCCATCATGGAGTCCATCAACAGCCTGCACGGCCATAAGACGCTGGTGATCATCGCCCATAGGCTGCAGACCATCGAGAAATGCGATATGGTCTATCGGGTGGAGCATGGACAGATCACCCGGGAGCGCTGAGCCATCCGGCGCGATCACAGAGGAGAAGGAGATGTGTTTTTCGGCCGCCCGTCGAAACGGACGGCTGAGAGGCTCCGGGCCGCCGGAATGTCCGGACGGGCCGAAAACGGAAGAAAGGAGGGCCCCATGAAAAAAAGACAGGCGAATTTCGAACTGCTGCGGATCATCGCCATGTATATGGTGGTGGTTATGCACTATCTGAACCACACTGTGGATTCCATGTTTTTCGGCGGGGGTCTTTCCGGACTTCGGACGGCGGCGATCCTGCTGGATTCGCTGTGTATTGTGGCGGTGAATGTCTATGTGCTCATCAGCGGCTATTTCCTGTCTGCGGCCCCCTTTTCCTGGCGGCGGGTGGTCCGGCTCATCGCGCAGACGCTGTTTTATACGGTGCTGATCCCGCTTTTGCTGGCGGCCTTCGGCGTCCTTCCGGCCTCGGAGGCATTCAGTGTTTACCATATCTGGAACAGCATCTTCCCGGTGCAATCAGGGCATTACTGGTTTGTGACCGCATATGCAGTGATGGTGCTTTTTTCGCCGGTGCTGAATGCGGCGCTGGAGAAGCTGGACCAAAAAGAACTGCGTTGGGTGCTGGCCGCGCTGCTGCTGTTTTTCTGTATTGGCAAATCTCTCAGTCCGATCCAGTTTTCCACGGACCGGTACGGATATGATTTCGGCTGGTTTCTGGTGCTGTATCTGATCGGAGGCTGCCTTCGGAAGTATGGATTTGGATTTATGACGACGGCAGCGAAGGGCTGGACGGTTTATCTGATCTCTGCGGCGGGGATCGCCGCGCTGGAGCTTTGTTTGGTAGGGATTGGCGAGCGGATTGAGGGACTGCGGTATTTTGCCAGTGTTCCTTTTCATTATAATTTTTTGCTCTGCCTGACCGGGGCGTTGGGTCTGTTCTGTGCCTTTTCGCATATCCGTATAAAGGAAGGAAGAGCAGCCGCCATTGTGCGTTGGATCAGTCCTGCCATGCTCGGCGTCTATTTGATTCATGAGCAGGCGGATGTGGCTGGAAGGTGGTTCGGCTGGGTCAATGGGCTGACCGGAAGGCTGGGGAGCGCCTTTGCCCAGACGATGGAGGGCACGGTGTGCGTGACGTCGGTTCCCCGATACCTGCTGCTCCTGTTTTTGCAGGTCACGCTGGTGTTTGCGGTATGCGCGGCCCTGGATCTGCTGCGTGGGAGACTATTTGCGGCGCTGGGCGGTCTTTGCAGAAACCGCCGAAGGACGTAAGAGCAGCGGAAGAATGTACGGGGATATAAGAACGGTGAATGGCTGTCGGAAAACATAAATGAAGTACAGGGGTAAGATGCCGGAATTGCATGCAGAATCCGGCAAACGGCAGTGCAGGATAAAATACGGCGCATGGAACGGGGGTATGGCATGAACGACAGGGTGAGGCAAATCTGGATACGATATATTTTTCCGGCGATATTGCTTGTGTATCCGCTGGTCAAGATCAATCAGGGGATCGATCTGACGGATTCCATGTACGGGCCGGTGAATTTCCATTTTTTCCCTCACGGGGGAGGGGACTGGACGGTGGCCACTTATCTGGCAAATGTGCTGGGGGCGCTCCTGATTCGGCTGCCCTTTGGAGAAACGCTGATCGGCATCCGGTTCTATACCGGTCTGATCGTGAGTGCAATGGCGCTGTTTTCCTATTATTTTTTGAAGGGAAAGATGCCTGCGTGGCTGGCCTTTTTGGGGGAACTGGCGGCGATCGGGCTATGTTGGATTCCCACTACCAGCCTGTACAATTATCTGACGCTGGCACTTTTTCTGGGAGGAAGCGTCTGCCTGTATCGGGGCCTGGTCTGGCAGAAGCGCTCCCTGATGGCGCTGGCTGGGGTATGTCTGGGGGCCAATGTACTGGCGAGGGTTCCCAATGCACTGGAATGTCTGTTGATCGCGGCGATCTTTTACTACGGCATTTTGCTGAAAAAAAGGACGAAAGAGATTTGGCTGGATGTGCTGGCGTGTGTGGTTGGCTTCCTGGGGGCCTTTCTTTCCGGTTTTCTGGTGATTTGTGTGCAGTTTGGGGTCGGCGCTTACGGCAGAATGCTCGTAGGACTGTCTGGCTACAGTGCTTCTGACGGCACCTATTCGCCGTTTTCCATGATTGCCTCTATACTGCATGAGTATGAGGCCTCTTTCAAATGGGTTTTTCTGCTGGCGGCCGCGGCCGTCATGGGGTGCGTGCTCCTTCGCATCCTTCCGGGCAGACTGGAGCGGACAAAACGCATTATCTACCTGTGTATGCTTCCGGTACTCCTGCGGCTTTTTCGGGGACGGGGTATGTTTAACTTTCAGTATGCCTTTTACTGGTGCATGTTTGAATGGTGTATGGTGCTGCTGTATGCGGCGGTCGGCCTTTGTCTCTGGGCGTTGATTGACGGTCGGTTTTTCAGACGGGATAAGCTTCTGGCGTTTCTAGTACTTTTGATTATCGCGGTCACACCCATCGGCAGCAACAATGCGACTTATCAGAACATAAACAATCTGTTCCTGGTCGCGCCGGTGACTTTCTGGCTGGGGTATCGGCTTTGGCTTTTGCTGAGCGCCAAAAGCGGTTTGTTCCCAGTGCGGGCCATGATGCTCTTTGTGATGTGTGTTTTTATGGTGCAGAGCCTGGGCTTTGGCCTGCGCGCGTCGTTCCGGGACAGTATCTATGGGCAGAAGAGAGATACGCTGGTGACAGGCAATGAGAAATTGGCGGGAGTATGGACGAATGAGGCTGACGCGGGGGCACTGCAGGATGTAGTGAATTATATGGAGGCAAACGAACTGACCGGACGTTATCAATGGCAGAGCATTCTCACTTTTGGGGATGTGCCCGGGTTTGGATGGCTGTTTGATATGCCCTCTGTCCTTTCTCATGATTGGCCGGACATGGATACCTATCCGGCGGAGCGGATGGAGGAGGAACTGGCCGCCATCGCGTATCGGGACAGCGCACCGCCGGTGATCCTGACCCATGAAGCCGGGGTGGACATGGACCGGCAGCAGGAGGCGGAAAAATGGCGGCTTCTGCAGGCGTTTATGGAAACGTATCATTATGAAAAACGGATGGACAACGGGGTCTATCAGATTTATACGGTGGAATAGACGTGTTTTTTCGGGGAAACCGGCGGGGACCGGAGGAAGACATCCGAAAAGCGCAAAGAAAACGGGAACGGGAGAAAATGGCTATGCAGCAGGGAAAACTGCCCTTTACGGGGCTTGAAAAGATTCGGTTCAATGTGCCGCCTTTTACCGGAAAGGAATATGAATATGTGAGACAGGCGGTGGAGAACAAGCAAATCTGCGGGGACGGGGCGTTCACGAAGCGGGTGAGCAGGTGGTTTGAGGAAAAAACCGGGACAGCAAAGTGTCTGATGACGACCTCCTGTACCCATGCTACAGAACTGGCAGCGCTATTATGCGGCATCGAGCCCGGCGACGAGGTGATTATGCCGTCCTTCACCTTCGTATCCACGGCCAATGCCTTTGTGCTGCGGGGAGCGGTGCCGGTTTTCGTAGATATTCGGCCCGATACTATGAATATCGATGAGAAGCTTATTGAAGCCGCGGTCACGGAGAAAACGAAGGCGATCGTTCCGGTGCATTATGCGGGCGTGGCCTGTGAGATGGATACGATCCTGGAGATCGCGAAGCGCCATAATCTGTTCGTCGTAGAGGACGCGGCTCAGGGTGTGATGGCTTCCTATAAGGGAAAGGCGCTGGGCAGCATCGGTGATTTCGGCTGCTACAGCTTCCACGAGACGAAAAATTACAGCATGGGAGAAGGCGGCGCACTGTTGATCCGGGACCCGAAATATGTGGAGAAGGCCGAGATCTTCCGGGAAAAGGGCACCGACCGGAGCAAATATTACCGGGGACAGGTGGACAAATACCGATGGCAGGACTTCGGTTCCAGCTATCTGCCCAGCGAGCTGAACGTGGCCTATCTGTACGCCCAGCTGGAGCTGGCAGAGGAAATCAATGCCTGGCGGCTGGCCCGGTGGCAGGAATATTACGGGCTGCTGACTCCCCTGGCGAAGGCGGGGAAGATCGAACTGCCCATCGTGCCGGAGGGCTGTGTGCACAACGCGCATATGTTTTACATCAAGACGGCGGACGAGCAGGAATGCGCCGCGCTGAAGGAATTCCTGGAGGAGTATGATGTGGTCGCGGTCACTCATTATGTGCCGCTGCATTCCGCGCCCGCCGGCATGAGGTACGGCCGGTTTTTCGGGGAGGACGTCTACACGACGAAGGAAAGCGAACGGCTGCTGCGTCTGCCCATGTACTACGGGCTCACGGCGGAGGATGCGGCCTTTGTGGCGGAGAAGATCAGGGAATTCTATGGAGCGTAAAAAACGGGCGCTGTATCCGGCCGGCTGGATACAGCGCGTGAAGGAAAAAGAAAATCTTCTGGCGGCTTTTCTGATGACGATGGCGCTGTTTTTGCCCATTGCCCTGCGATACGATTTCTATTATGACCTGAACGACGATGTGCTGATCAAGGATATCCTGTCCGGCGTCTATACCGGAACGCCGGAGGGGCGGACCATGCAGCTTCTGTATCCGCTGGGCCTGTGTCTGAGTCTGCTGTACCGGGTGCTTGCGATTCCGGTGTTCGGCGTCTTTCTTGAGCTGTGTCAGTTCGGCAGTATTTTTCTGATAGGTTATGAGACGGCCTGCTGTCTGGACCGCTGCGCAGGGAGGCCCCTTTTTGCAGCCGGAAAACGGGTTTTCTTCGGACTGCGGTTGGGAAAGCTTCTGGTACTGGCGGCAGAGGGTGTTTTTTTCGCGGCGGCCTTTGGGCGTCATCTGGTATTCGTGCAGTATACGGTCGCGGCCGGGATGCTGGCGGGGGCGGCTATTTTCCGGTTTCTGACCGTCAGGAAAGCGGGGCCGGGTATGGGCGCATTCCTGCGCTGCCATGGACTCACCCTCGCCCTGTATTGGCTGGCATTTTGTCTGCGTTCCGAGATGGCGCTGCTGCTTTTGCCATTGGCAGCTGTGGCAGGACTGTGCCGGTGGGGACGGGAGAGGGCGCCTTTTTCGTGGGAAAATCTGCGGAATTATCTGATCTGCTTCGGCCTTTTGATAGCAGGCTGCGTATGCCTCGCCAGTTGGGACAGCTTTGCTTACCGCGGTGCGGATTGGAAGTCCTTCCGGCGCTTTTTTGATGCCCGAACGGAACTGTACGATTATCATTTGGATTTTATCAATGATTATGAGGCCAACGAGAACAGTTATCAGGCGGCAGGTGTGAAAGAGATTCAGCAGACGCTGCTGGAAAATTATAACTTCGGGGCAGATGACGGGATCGATACGGATATGCTGGAGACTTTGGAGCGGGAGGCGGCCCGGCGGGACGGAACCGGCGGGCTGTTTCGGAAAAGTCTGCGAGAAGGGATTTGGGATCTGGTGTATGGGCACTGGCTGGGGAAACGGGATCTGATCCTGAACGCGGCATTGCTGTTTCTTGGAATTCTGTCCGTTTTGCTCTGCTTGTTGGGGCGCCGTCTGCGTTTTCTATGGCAGGCGCCGTTGGCACTGGCAGTGGGCAGCACACTGTGGCTGTTTCTGTTGCTGCGGGACCGTCCGGTAGACCGGGTGCTGCATCCGCTTTATTTGGCGCAGATCCTGCTGTATGCGGGACTGGTGTTTTTGGAGGCGGGCCATACGGACGGACGGATGGCTCAAAACGGGCCGGAGCAGGCGGGAGAAACCGGATTG
The DNA here is from genome assembly GCA_947626725.1 of uncultured Eisenbergiella sp. GTDB lineage: Bacteria > Bacillota > Clostridia > Lachnospirales > Lachnospiraceae > Gallintestinimicrobium. The sequence goes on along the minus strand of CANQTI010000029.1, from coordinate 4,120 downwards.
GATTGGCTGGATAAAACCGGATCGGGTCGTTTGCCCCAAAGCGGACCGGCGCTGGGAACCGATGCCCGGAAAGGTCGGCGGACATGGGCCGGACAGGAAAATGCGGTCTGTTCGGATTGGCTGGGGAGCGTTTCGCTGTTTGTCGGTCTGGTCGGAGCGCTGCTGCTTTTGGGCTTCGGTTTGTTCCAGCTTCCGAAAACGGCCGCCAGTGTTCGGCAGGAATATGACCGTCGGGAAACAGTCAATGCGGTTAACCGGGCGGTGGCGGATTACTGCAGCGCGCACCCGGGGCGGCTATTTCTGGAGGATGTATATTCTACCGTAGATTTCAGTGAAAAAATCGCGGCGGACAAGGAGAAGCCCTTTAATTATGATCTGCTGGGGGGCTGGCTGGTGAAAAGTCCGCTGACAGGGAAAAAGCTGGCGGCTTTCGGTTTTTCTTCCATGGGAGAAGCGGTCCGAAGCGGTCCGCCGGTCAGCCTGGTCTGCAGCGCGGCGTCTGATCTGGGGTGGCTGGAGGCTCTTTTTGAACAGGAAGGCCTGGAGCTTCGGGTGCTCAAGACCGGCGAGATCACGGAAGGTGTGAATGTATATCAGGTGCTGCCGAAGGAAACAGGGAACGGGCTGCAATATCAGTCTCCGGAGTGACTGCGGAGCATAAAGGATGGACGTGCGGGAAAAAACAGCGGCGGCGGACTGCGGGGCCCTTTGGGGAGGCGGCAGGATGCGGCGAAGGAGAAAGGAAAACGAAAAGATTGACACATGATCCGTATCAGGTAAAAAAGATCTTTGATCAGCTTAAAAGAAATGAAATCACTGTCACCGTGCCGGGATCGAAGAGCATTACCAATCGGGCACTTTTGCTGGCTACGCTGGCGGACGGCGAAAGCCTTTTGAAGGGAGCTCTTTTTTCGGAGGACTCCCGTTATTTCCTGAGATGTATTCGGGCACTGGGCTTTGAGACAGATGCGGATGAAGAAGCGAAAACAATCCGTGTGATGGGGTTGGGCGGCCGTATTCCCAAAACGAAGGCAGAGCTGTATGTGGGCAGCGCCGGAACTGCGGCCCGGTTTCTGACTGCTTTTTTGGGGATGTCAGAGGGAAACTGGCATTTCGATGCCTCGGCGCAGATGCGGAGGCGGCCCATGCGGCCGCTGCTGGAGAAGCTGGAGTATCTGGGCGCGCAGATCGTTTATGAGGAAGCGAAAGGGCATTTTCCGTTTCAAATCACGGGACATGGTGTGAACAGGCGTGAGGTTTCCGTGAATATCGATCGTTCCAGCCAGTTTTTGAGTGCACTGCTGATTTCTTCCTGTTTGGCGCCGGAGGGGATGCGCGTGACAGCGGAGGGCAGCCATGGCATGGCCTATGTGGACATGACAGTGGAGATGATGCGGGAGTTCGGACTCGAGTGCAGAAAGGTAAGGGCGGACAGCGCGGATGCGGCAGGAACGGCCAGGAATGATGCGCCGGCGGAAGGGACCGGGGCGGACAGCGGCTTGATGATGGATGCCGGGACGGCTGGCGGGATTTTCTATGAGATTCCTGAGGGACAGACTTACCGGGCGAGGGAATATCAGATTGAGCCGGATGTTTCTGCAGCCTCTTATTTTTATGCGCTGGCGGCGGTGCTGGGTGTGCGTGCTGCAGTGCGGGACGTTCATCTGCACGGCAAGCAGGGGGATGTGGAATTTTTGCGGATCCTGGAACGGATGGGCTGTGTACTGGAAGAAAGAGAAGCTGGACTGACGCTTTCGGGGCCTGTTGGCGGACGTCTGAAAGGCGTCGCAGCAAATATGAGCGCCTGCTCCGATCAGGCCATTACGCTGGCGGCTATTGCGCCTTATGCGGACGGACCGGTGACGATCACCGGCATTGGCCATATCCGATATCAGGAGAGCGACCGATTGGCGGCCATGGCGGCAGAACTGCGGCGTATGGGGATCCGCTGCGAAACGGCGGAAGATGGCATTACGATCTGGCCGGGGACGCCGTCCCCTGCGGTAATCGAAACCTATGATGATCATCGGATGGCCATGGGCTTTGCCCTGACCGGACTGCGGGCGGAAGGAATTTGTATCGCTGGGCCGGATTGCTGCAAAAAGACGTTTGAGAACTATTTTGAAGTGTTGGATCAGGTGAGTACAGCTCTGACAGAGGGATAACGCACTGGGTATGCTTCCAGGTGAGATGACAGCGGCGGTGTGACAGCCGCGCGGCAGAGAGCGGCTTATCGTGAAAAGGGTACGCCTGCGATTTTTGGAGGCGGTAAGAGAAGGCACGTCTGCGGTTTCAGCCGAAGGCGTGCCTGTGTCTTTAGCCCTGTTTAAAGCGGGAAAGGAATTGTCTGGTCCGCTCTTCCTTCGGATTTTCAAACACCTCCAGCGGACGGCCCTGTTCCACGATCATGCCCTCGTCCATGAAAATCACATGGTCCGCCACATCTCTGGCGAAAGCCATTTCGTGGGTGACGATGATCATGGTGGTGTTCTTGTCGGCGAGTTCTCGAATGACCCGGAGCACTTCTCCGGTCAGTTCCGGATCCAACGCCGAGGTGGGCTCGTCAAAGCAGAGAATATCGGGATGCAGCGCCAGCGCACGGGCGATGGCCACCCGTTGGCATTGGCCGCCGGAAAGCTGATGCGGATAGTTCGTCATCCGGTTGGAAAGTCCCATTTGGGTCAGAAGGTCCGCAGCCTGCGCTTCGATTTCCGCCAGGATTTCCTTTTTCTTCGCTTTGAAGTCCGGTCGTTCCGCAGCCAGCAGCTTTTTGGCCAGCATCACGTTCTCCAGCGCCGTATATTGAGGAAACAGATTGAAGGATTGAAATACCAGGCCGAAATGCAGCCTTTTTTTGCGGATGGATGATTCCCACTGGGTGGCAGGATCGGCGGCATCGAACAGGGTCTCGCCGTTTACCCGAATGATCCCGGCGTCCGGCGTTTCCAGAAAATTCAGACACCGCAGCAGTGTGGTCTTGCCGCTGCCGGAAGAACCGATGATGGAAAGCGCCTGCCCCTGCTCCAGGGACAGGTTTATTTTTTTCAGCACGCTGGTGCGGCCGAAGGTTTTAGACAGGTTTTCCACTTCCAGAATGGGCATTGTTCGCGCCTCCTTATCTGAAATAATCCAGCTTCTTTTCCAGCCATCCCAGCAAAAGCGTCAGAAGGCCGTTGAAGATGAGGTAATAAAACGCCGTAAAAAACAGCGGCCAGATCGCGCCGGAAATGCCGTGGGAGCCCTTCAGGAAGGACTGGCCGGCGAAGATGACCTCCTGCAGCGCGATGATGCGGGCCAGGGCGGTGTCCTTGACCAGCGTGATGATTTCGTTGGACATGGGCGGCACGATGCGTTTGATCATCTGCAGCAGCTTGATCCGAAAGAAGATCTGGCTTTTGGTCATGCCCAGCACCAGCCCGGCTTCCTCCTGCCCGATGGGAACGCCTTGAATGCCGCCTCTGTAGATCTCCGAAAAATAGCAGGCGTAATTGATGATGAACGCCGTGGACGCGGCCAGAAACCGTCCGGTCTCTCCGCCGCCCCAGATCGGGTTATCCAGCACCAGTCCGGGAAAATAATAGATGATCAGAAGCTGGATCATCAGGGGCGTGCCGCGGACGACCCAGACGACCAGCCTTGTGAAGCCGCTTAAGGGGCGAAACCGGGACATGGAGCCGAAGGCGATGATCAGTCCCAGCGGGAACGCGCCGATCAGCGTCACGAAAAAGAGCTTTAAGGTTTGTATAAAGCCGATGTTCAGAGCGTTTATGACCACCGGCATCTGTTCCAGGATCAACTGCATTTTATCATCTCCATTCCGCCGCGGGGCGGCAAAGACAGAAGGCATTCCGGCATGCACCCAGCAGCACGGGACAGTGCGAAGGAAAGGGCGTGCGACGGAATGTGGATGCAGCAGCCGCGGACATGGCTGCCTGATGCAAAACAGAGGGCGGAAGGTTCCGTCCTCTGTCGGAATGTATACGGATCGAACGGCCGATGTTTGGCCGGACAAAGACAGCGGAATGCCGCCTGTTTTTTATTGTTCGATCAGCGCGGCCTGTACGCCGTAGGTCTCGGCGCACGCCTGCATGGTGCCGTCCGCATAGCTGGCGGCAAAGAA
>CANQTI010000028.1 GCA_947626725.1 uncultured Eisenbergiella sp. | reverse complement strand
TTTTTGCTGTATGATAGATAAAGGAGGGTATGTTATCATGAAGTGGATGATTGTTTCAGACAGTTCCTGTGAGATCCGCACGCTGGAGGGCACCGTGCCGGGGGTGCAGTTCGCGATCGTGCCGTTTAAGATCATCATCGACGGGAGAGAATATGTGGACCTGCCCGCGCTGGACGTGCCGGATATGATCCGCGCCATGACGGCCTACAAGGGGGTCAGCACCAGCGCCTGTCCCAGTCCGGAGGAATGGGCCGCATATTACCGGGAGGCGGACTGCGTGATCGCGCTCACGATCAGCAGCAATCTGTCCGGCAGCTATAATTCGGCCATGGCGGCCCGGGATATGGTGCTGGAGGAGAGTCCGGAAAAGAAGATCTTCGTGTTGGACACATTGAGCGATTCCGGCGCCCTGGCGGACGCCGCCGTGCTGGCGAATCGGATGATCGGAGAGGGAGCTTCTTTTGAGAGGATCTGCGAGGCGATCACGGCCTACAACGATGCGGGGCATATCATGTTCGCGCTGTCCAGCTTTGAGAATCTGGCGAAAAACGGCCGCGTGAACCGGGTGGTCGGGTTCATCGCGGACCGTCTGCATATGCGCGTCCTGGGGCGGCGCACCCCGGACGGCAGGATCGATTTCTTTTACAAGACGAGAGGGGAAGGCAGGGTGCTGAACCGGATCCTGGAGGAGATGGAAAGGACGGGCTTCGACGGGACCCGTTCCGTGATGATCAGCCATTGCATGAATCCGGAGGGGGCCGGACGGCTGCGGGATTCCATCTGCGCCAGATGGTCGAACGCACGGGTCAGCGTGGTGCACTGCGCGGGGCTGTGCAGCTTTTACGCCCAGGAGAAGGGGATCATCATCACCTACTGAGCGCCGCTTATGGGTGCGATACGTTCACGGATACGGTCACGGTGCTGCTCGGGACACAGACTGAAAGCCGCTTATGGGTGCGGATACGTCCGTGCCCCTTACAGGAGGTCCCGATAAAACGCGGCGAGCCGGTCCATGCGGGCTGTGGTGTTGGCCATAACCAGATCCAGAAGAGCCAGGGCGGCCATGCATTCCACCACCACGACGGCCCGGGGAACGATGACCGGATCGTGTCTGCCTTTGATCTGGACGGAACGGTTTTCGCCGTTCGTGTCCACGGTTTCCTGCTCCTGAAAGATGGAAGGGGTAGGTTTGACGTGGGCCCGCAGCAGGATGGTGTCCCCGTCGCTGATACCGCCGAGAATGCCGCCCGCGTGATTGGTGCTTTTATGGATGCCGGTCTCGTCGGCATAAAAAGAGTCGTTGTTTTTGGAACCGGTGGAAGCGGATACGGAAATCCCGTCTCCGATCTCCACCGCTTTTATTGCGCCGATGGACATGACGGCGGCGGCCAAACGGGCGTCCAGCTTATCGAAAACAGGTTCCCCGATGCCCGCGGGTACGCCCGTGATTCGGCATTCGATGATGCCTCCCGCGGAATCCTTCCGGGCCATGCACTCGGAAAGGTAGTGTTCCGCCGCTTCGCTGGCGATACGGTCCGGCATGGCAGTGGGCGTTTCGCGGATGGTGTCTTTGTCAAAATGGGAAAGATCGGCGCCGACAGGGCCGATGGTCTTCGTGTAAGCACAGAGCTCTATCCCCAGTTCCTTCAGCACTTTGGAAGCGATGGCGCCGGCGGCCACACGGCCGGCGGTTTCCCGACCGGAGGAACGGCCGCCGCCTCGGTAATCCCGAAAGCCGTATTTGGCGTCATAGGTGTAATCCGCGTGCCCCGGCCTGTAATAGGAGGCGATTTCCGAATAGTCCGAAGAGCGCTGGGAGGTATTGGGAATCAACAGGGAAATGGGCGTGCCGGTGGTCCTGCCCTCAAAAATGCCGGACAGAATCTGTACCGCATCTGCCTCCTTGCGAGGGGTGGAAAACCGGTTGGCACCGGGTTTGCGCCTGTCCAGATATGTCTGGATATCGGCCTCGCACAGGGAAAGGCCGGCGGGACAGCCGTCTATCACCGCGCCCAGCGCCTTGCCGTGGGATTCTCCCCATGTGGTCACTGTGAAATACTTACCGAAGCATGAGCCTGCCATAGATTCTCCCTCCGGGACCGTTCCTTTGGGGGCCGGGGCGCGTACGATACGGGCCCGGCATCGGGCGGCGTATGCGCCGGGGCGTTTCCTCCAGAAACAAAAATCCCTGATTCCTGATCTGTCAACTGGCATCAGTATATAATATTTTTTTGACGAATTCAAGGGAATCTGTTATACTGGCAGTGTTGCAAACGGATGGATGGGAAAGGCGGATCGGGATGAAAAAGGCGAGACAGGCGAATCTGGAGCTTCTGCGCATCATCTGCATGCTGATGGTGGTGACCATGCATCTGGTCAATCACGGGAATCTGATCACCTTTGCGAAGCAGGGGAGCGCATCCTATTATCTGGTCTGGACGCTTTTTGGCGTCTCCTTTTCCTGCATCACGATCTACATTCTGATCAGCGGGTATTTCCTGATTGATTCCCGGTTTTCTTCCTGGAAGCTGGCGAAGCTGGGCGGTCAGGTGTTTTTTTATGCATTTGGGATTACGGCGTTGTTTTGGCTGTTTGGAGGTGCGCAGAAGGAACTGAAGATCATGGTCTATTCGCTGCTCCCCATTTCCTCGGACTTTTACTGGTTCATTTCCATGTATGTGGGGATGTATTTGTTTGCGCCGCTGATGAATAAGCTCATTCGGGCGCTGACGAAACGGCAGTTGGAATGCGCCATGGCGTTGGGGTTTGTGTTGGTGGCGGTCTGGCCTAATCTCATCTATTTTTCTTCGGCCCTGAATACGGCGGGCGGCGTGAGCATCAGTTGGTTCCTGGTGGCCTACCTGTTCGGAGCGTATCTGAAACTGTACTATCAGCCGGACGGGCGTTTTGGCAGAAAGCTGCTGCTGGCGCTGGGGGCGCTGCTGCTCATTCCCGCAAGCCGTTTCCTGATCGAGGCGCTGCTGAAAACTCCGTTGGGAAAAATCAGCATTTTGGATGATTTAATGTGGGGCTACAGCGTGTTTTATTCTTATGATTCGATTCTGGTGAGCCTGGCGGCTTTTCTCCTGTTTGTGGCCTTTCTGAATCTGGATATTCGGCCGGGACGGGCGGCGAAGGGAATCGTGAAAGTGGGCGGGGCCGCTTTCGGCGTCTATCTGATCCATGACCACTATTATATCCGGGAGATGCTCTGGACGAAAATCAACGGCGTGGACTGGCTGGATAAATGGTATCTGCTTCCGGCCTGTGTCGGGGTGATTGCGGCGGTATACGTCACCTGTACGCTGATCGAACTGCTGCGTCAAAGACTGTTTGCGCCGATAAATGGCAGCGGGAAGCTGAAAGGTGTGTTTGACGGACTGGATGAAAAGCTGCGGGGATTATGGAGAGGGTGAAGGACCCCAGCGTTTTCAGGCGGATACCCGCGAAGCCTGTGAGATAAAAGTGGGAGCGGTGTTTGGAAAACGGACGGATACGGAAAGGAAGTCAGGATGAAATATGAGATCATCGCCCGGGAAGGAAGGGCGAAGCGGGCTGTGATGGAAACGGTTCATGGCACGATACAGACACCGGTTTTTATGAATGTGGGAACGGTGGGCGCCATTAAAGGGGCGGTCTCCACGGAGGATTTGGAACAGATCGGGACGCAGGTGGTGCTGTCCAATACGTATCATCTGCATGTCCGTCCTGGGGATGAAAAGATCCGTCAGTTCGGAGGCCTTCACAAGTTTATGTCCTGGAACCGGCCGATCCTGACGGATTCCGGCGGATTCCAGGTGTTTTCTCTGGCTGAACTGCGCAGAATCAAGGAAGAGGGGGTGACCTTTCGCTGTCATATCGACGGCCATAAGATTTTCATGGGGCCGGAGGAAAGTATGCGGATCCAGTCCAATCTGGGTTCCACCATCGCCATGGCCTTTGACGAATGTGCACCCGCCAAAGCGGAGAAAGGTTATGTGACTGCTTCCGCAGCGCGTACCGCACGCTGGCTGGAGCGGTGCAAGCGGGAGATGGACCGGCTCAACGGGCTGGAGGATACCGTCAACCGGCAGCAGCTGCTGTTTGGCATCAATCAGGGTGCGGTTTATATCGATGTGCGGATCGATCATGCGAAGCGGATCTCGGAACTGGAGCTGGATGGATATGCGATCGGCGGTCTGGCGGTGGGAGAAACTCATGAGGAAATGTATCATGTGCTGGATGAGACGGTGCCATATCTGCCGCAGGACAAACCCACTTATCTGATGGGAGTCGGAACGCCGGCCAATATTCTGGAGGCAGTGGAGAGAGGCGTAGACTTTTTTGACTGTGTGTATCCTACCCGGAACGGACGGCACGGGCATTTGTATACGAATTTCGGGAAGATCAATCTGTTCAACGCCAAATATGAGCTGGACGAGCGTCCCATCGAGCCGGGCTGTCCCTGCCCGGCCTGCAGGCGATATTCCAGGGCCTATATCCGCCACCTTTTGAAGGCGAAAGAGATGCTGGGGATGCGTTTGTGCGTGCTGCACAACCTGTATTTTTACAATACGATGATGACGGAGATCCGGGAGGCTCTCGAACAGGGAAGTTTTGCGGCCTACAAAAAGCGGAAGCTTGAGGGAATGCGGATGCTGTGAACAGGATCGTTCCGGGAGAATGCCATATGGCAGCGGAAGCCGGATGTAAAAGGCGCGGCCCCATGGCGGGGGATTGGATAGCCGCAGCCTTTCTTGTCCGCGTCGGAAAATATGGGTTGTCCGAAATGCGTTTCTGTGATAGACTGAAACCGTGCAGTATGACGGGCAGTGTGTTTTGTGTATGGAGGAAGTCACATGTTTATTGTGTTGGCGGGAGGCCTGCTTGTGATCATTTTTGCCGTTGTGACGGCAGTGGTGGCCTCGGTTGCTGCGGCAGTTGCCGCAGAAACAGAGGAAGAAGAGGCTTAAACTGGTGATGGACGGTCTGATAGGCGCTATCGGGCCGTTTTTTATCAGGATGAAATGGGCTGCGCCGGGGCAGTCCTGTCAGAAAAGGCAGACATTAGGTCCGGCGGAAAAGGAGAATGGAAGAGATGGAACGTCTGAAAAACTCGTCTGCAAACGCCGTGTTTCACTTTTTTGAGGAAATTTGCCGGATCCCCCACGGCTCCGGGAACATCGACGCAATCAGCGATTATCTGGCCGCTTTTGCCAAAGAGAGAGGCTTGATCTGTGTTCAGGATTCGGTAAAAAATGTTATCATCATAAAAGATGCCGCGGCTGGGTATGAGGAAGAAGAGCCGCTGCTGCTGCAGGGGCATATGGATATGGTAGCCGTGAAGAAGCCGGGCTGTGAAAAGGATATGCGCACAGAAGGGTTGGATCTGGCGATCGATGGAGACTGGCTGTATGCAGAAGGGACCAGCCTTGGCGGAGATGACGGCATTGCGGTAGCTTATATGCTGGCGCTGTTGGATTCTGACCGGATCCCCCATCCCAGACTTGAAGCGCTCATCACGGTGGATGAGGAGACTGGGATGATCGGAGCGGCGGCTATCGATCCGGGAATCTGTCAGGGACGGCGCATGCTGAATCTGGATTCTGAAAAGGAAGGAATTTTTCTCACGAGCTGTGCGGGCGGAGCGCGGATTACGTGCTGTCTGCCGCTGGAGAGAAAAGCCGCGGAAGGAATTGCGTATACGATTCAACTGGCAGGACTGCAGGGAGGACATTCCGGAGAAGAGATTCATAAGGAGAGGGGAAATGCCAACTGTCTGGCGGGCAGGCTATTTTATGAATGCCGTAAGGAAGCTGGCGCAAGGCTGATCGGTATGACCGGCGGGCTGGCGGACAACGCGATTCCCAGAGAAGCGAAGCTTACGCTTTTTGTGGAGCCGCATCGCGTGCCGCGCCTGGAAGAAGTGATTCGCGTTTTTTCGGAAACGGTAAAAAAGGAACTCACGGTAAAGGATCCCGGGTTTTCGCTGACCGTTCAGGAAAGAGAAGCAGGACGCTTTGAGGCGGTCACAGAAGAAGACAGCGAAAAGGTGGCTTTTTTGCTCCTTGCACTGCCGAATGGGGTGCAGGCCATGAGCGCTGATATTCCGGGACTGGTGCAGACTTCTTTGAATCTCGGCATTTTGGAAACGGCGGCGGAGGGCCTGTGCCTGAATATTTCGGTCAGGAGTTCGGTCAGCAGCGAAAAAGAATTGCTTTTGGAAAAGGTAAAAGCATTGATCGGAATTTGCGGCGGCACATACCGGGTGAGCGGCGATTATCCTGCCTGGGAATATCGGCAGGATTCCCCGATGCGCGAAAAGATGACAAAGATCTATCGGGAATTATACCGCGCAGAACCGAAGGTGGAAGCGATCCACGCAGGGGTGGAGTGCGGCTTGCTTTCCGCCAAGCTGCCCGGCCTGGACTGTGTTTCCATCGGACCGGATATGCGCGATATCCATACGACGGAAGAACGGCTGAGCATCCCGTCGGTAGAACGTGTCTGGGAGTTCCTGCTCGCTTTGCTGGAACGGAAAGGTTGATTTTGGGCTTGAAACGAATAAATGATATATGTGCTTTCCATTTTGCATAGGATGCGCGTACCTGGTTTTGAGACGGCTGACCGGCTGTGACAGAAAATGCGTTTTGCTAAGCGCTCATTTTTCCGGGGTGACGGGACAAAGAGACACCTGTAATTTCTTTCTGACTCGAAAAAGGAAAGAATGAATTACTCTTAATGGAACTGTAATGTAAGTATTATGAAATTACAGATTCTATTGTGGAGGTGTCACCGTGTTGAGAAATGACTATTTGGATGTGTACAAGCAGAATTATGACCGCGTTTTTAGTTATATCAGACGATGTGTTCAGAACGAGGCGGTTGCGGAAGATATGACACAGGAGGTTTTCCTGCTGGTTTTCCGGAAATGGGATGAGCTGGTCGATCATCCGAATATAATGGGCTATATGATGAATGTGGCCAAATTCAACATATGCAAGTGGTATAGCCGTCAGCGGCGCATTGTGCCGGAGGAAGAGGATTCTCTGACGCAGATTTCCCGGGATATTCTGCGGGGAAATGTGGATGACATTTTCAATATGGTAGATTTTTATTCCTCCGCCGAAAGCGTTTTGCGGGAAGAAAATCTGAACATTTTAAAATGTTATTATATGTATGGTTATACGTCGGCGGAAATGGCACAAAAACTCGGAATCAGTGTGTCATGCTTTAAGGCCCGTGTGGCCCGAATGAAGAAGGAACTGATCGCAGCACTGCATCTCATCGCAGTCTGGATCCTGATGCGCAGGTGAATCGGCATTGCGGGGGCCGAAAGGAAAAGGGGAGAAGAATGGCGCAGAATAAGGAAGCCCTGGATAAGAAGCTTGTAGAGGAGCTGAAACAGAAGCTGGACTGGTTTACTTACGAAGCGACGGAAGAGGAATTCGATTCGCAGCAGGTACAGGCGATCGTGGCTTTGCTCGATCGGTTGGATCCGCCCGAGGAAGTGAAGATCAAAACGGACGGCGGCTTTGTCACGGAGGCAGACGGGGAAGATGCTTTGCGGGAAGAGGGCCTTGTTTCCATGCGCGATCCGGAGGCGGCTCTTCGGCGTTTCCAGAAAAAATACGGCATTACGGAGGAAGATCTGGCGAAGAAAAATGGAAAGATTCGTCCGCATCCGAACGCCGCAGATGCTTCGACTTTGTCTGAGGAATGCGCGGAAGAACTTTTTCCTGTCGGCGACAAAAATGCCGACAATGACAAAAAGGATCCCGCTGGTGCGTCCGATGGAGAGAAGGAGCGGGAAAAGCGGCGTACGAAAACACGCAAACCTGGCAGGAAGGCGACTTTTCTCGTCAGTGTAGGAGGCAAAGTGGCTGCGGCCGTTATCATTGCCGTGGGTGCGGTGACTTTCTTCGGCCTCGGAACCAGTGCAGTGACGAAGAAATCTTTCTTTGAGGTGATGCAGGACGGCGTGAACAGCCTGAAGGTCACGGTAACAGGAGAGACGCCGGAGGAGGAAGTGGGAGAAATTGTCTATGGAGATGACAGCAAAATCTATTATGATTCCTGGGACGAAGTGAAAGAAGAAGCCCCGGATATCTTAACGCCCACGTATATTCCGGAGGATATGGAGTTAAGTGAGTTGTATAGGGAGGATGAGTTCCTATTTACTTTTTATAAAGCACTTTATACATCCTATGATGGGAAAGAAAATTTGACAATAGTAATAGATTATTTTGAAAAAAAATATAGTCAAAGTGAGATGACTCAATTTGAAGGATGGAATTTGATAGAGAGTGTCGATGGATTTAATTTGTATCAAAAAAATAATGAATATGAAATTATTTTTTGGAATGAAAAAAGTAAATATACAATAAAAGAAAATGATGAGGAAAAATTGAAAATGATAGCCCAAAATATGAAATAAATGCTTTATTCGAAAAGACCACTTAAGTGGTCTTTTTTTTGTAACGAGTTGGATTCATGTGGAAATAAAGGGAGGAAGGCATTAATTATTTCCTACAGGATCCGATGTTGCAAAATGAAGAAAAGAATAGCGATGCTGTTATCCTGTATTATGTTGTTGGGGATGACCTTGCAGGCAGACGCAGCGGGGACTTTGTATGACTGCATGATCACTATTGGTTGTGAATCAAATGGAGTTGGTATTACCTATGGAACGAATGCAACAGAAGTAGCAGATGAAATCGGTTGTATGGATATCGTTTTGGAAGAAAAAATTAATGGAAGTTGGCGTGACATCAATTTGCAAGACTGTTATAGAACGAATGATTGGACCTATAGTGGAAGCGCTGTATACACGGGTGCAGTGAAAGGCAGAACTTACCGCGCGCATTGCACACACTATGCGATTTGGAATGGCACGAGGGTGACGCTTTACAATTCCGTCGGAGAAATGGTATACAACTAAATCGACGGAGCAAAAGAAAACCGAGAAACATTAAGAAGCTATAACGAAAAAATGTCTTCAAAATAATGAGAAGAGAGGAGAATTCCTGTAGGGAATAATACACAGAGGCCGGCCTGGAAGAAAGACCGGCTTCTTTTTTTTGAATCCGGAGGCCGTGCGGCCTTTCTTGTGAGATCAGGTTATTGCGCAAGAGCGAGATCAGGTTATTGAATAAGATATTTCTTGACTTTTCCCAGGGGAAGTGCAAAACTTTTTTGGAACACAGGAGATGCGGGCGGTATGCAGAGCGCCAGCCATATGGATAACAGGTGAGAGAGGCCAATCGTTATGAATGATAGAATGACGATCGCAGCAGCAGACGCGGCGGCAGAAGACAAAATGACACGGCTTTCGGTTTGCAGGGAGAAGGAAAATACCGACGGATGCGGGGACTCCAGATACCGGCTTATTGCTTATACCCGCAGTGCACGGGTGGGTTATTCCGAGTTCCTGGGGCACAGCGTACATTTCGCGGTGTCTGATGGCGCGGACGGGCGCATTACGCCGCTTTATCACAATTATGGAAAGCTGTTCGCAAAATGCGCCTTTGATTCAGAAAACGGAATCGTTTCCAAAGGCGCCAGGGATATCGAAATATACCGATTTAACGGCGAATTTATCATTACCGCCAGAGAAATTGTGCGCGAAAAGGCGGGAGATGGCAGCTTTCCCTGGCGTGATACCGGAAATTTTGTTCGCTGGACAACCGGAGATTTTACTGCTTTCTCGGAACCGGAGGTGACGAAAGCGCGCTGGACGGACAGGGAAAAGGCGGACAGGGAGTGCGCGTCGTCTGTTTTTGGTATGGAGGGCCGGGGCGGTGCGGCAGGACCGGACGGTGTTGAAAGCGCAGTTTCCATTTTCGTTTCGGAACGAATTGCCAAAGAACTCCTGCGCGGCAGCAGAATCATTGCGTTTGAATCGATCGAACTGCCGGATGCCGTGACGGTCAGCACTCGTGAAGAACTGGAAAATATTACCGCTGCCGTGACGTATACCGATGGCTCCGTACATCGTAAGCACGTGAACTGGGACCTGAACGGGATTGACTTCACGAAACCCGGCAGATATACCGTCAGCGGACGGATCGCCGTGCGGCATTTTCGTTTTCCGGTCGAAAATCATCCCTGGGGTGATCCGGTGATCACCTGGTTTCATGGCAAATATTATTTTATCGCTACCAATGATGCCGATGGAGATACATCCTTTGAAATTCGCGAGGCCGATACGCCGGAGGCCTTATTTGCGGCGGATGTGCGGCGCCAGGTAATTCTGTCGGCAGAGACGACCGTTTATAAGAATACCTTCTGGGCGCCGGAGTTTCATATCGTCGGCGGGAAAATGCGCATTTTCTGTGCGCTGACCCTTGGCAAAGGCTTTGACCCGCAATGTCATGTCATGACTTTAAGAGACGGCGGAGATATGCTGAACCCGGCAGACTGGAGCAGCCCGGTTCGGTGTGTCATGCCGGACGGGAGAAATCTGAATGAAAACCCTCTGGGGGATGGTAAAAACGGAATTACGCTCGACATGAACTGTTTTGAAGCGGGCGGCAGAAGCTACGTGGTCTGGTCTTATCGGACCTGGACCGGCACTGACAGCGGTTCCATGCTGATGATTGCTGCAAACGACCCCGAGAAGCCCTGGAAGCTTTTGACGTATCCGCAGCTGCTTTCCAGACCTGTCTACGGCTGGGAGAACAATAACGGCACTGACAATAATGAGGGACCGCATGCTCTCGTGACTGGCGGAAAGGTATATCTGGCCTATTCCGGCGGCGATGCGAGAGGCCAGACCTATGCGGTCGGCGTTCTCACCGCGAACGTGGAGGACGATCTCTGTGACGTGTCGAACTGGAAAATCCCCGAGGCGCCGTCGCTCGCTTCTTGTTTCGTACCCGGTGAATATGGCTGCGGCCATAACGCGTTTTTCGCCGATGCATATGGCGACACCTATATCACCTATCACGGAGTGAGCGCTCCGAACAGCCGGGCCATCGGTCCCGGCATCAGGCGGGTGCATTTTGCCGTCGATGGCACGCCCATATTCGATATGTCCAATGAGCAGGATCTGCCGGAGGGAAAAGAAAATGTCCGGCTGACGGTCAATGTAGAGCCTTTTCCCGCATGATGGGGGCGGCGGCGAATGCAGAGCCCTTTTTCATATGACTGGGGCGGCGGTGAATGCAGAGCTTCTTTTCACATGGTCGAGGCGGCTATAGAGCTGCCCTCTGGGAAAAGAGGTACGCGCACCGTGATCACAAACCTTTAGATTGCATAATTTTTGGCCGCAAAACTTTTTCAATTTGGGGCTTTTCAAATTTGAGGGAATGTGCTATAGTTATTGACATGCAGATGTAGTTCATTGGTAGAACATCAGCTTCCCAAGCTGAGGAGGCGGGTTCGATTCCCGTCATCTGCTTTCGGAAAATGGCTGGAGCAAGCCATTTTTTTGTTCCCTGAAAAGTGGAATCCATCACGGGCTGGCGGTTTTTCGGCATCCTTCCAACACATGAAAATTCTCCTTGACAAACCATCCCCATGCCAGTATAATCATTAAAGTGTGGATGGAGTCTGCGCTGATTTCGTCTGCCTGTTAGGAGTATGCTATGTTAGTGAACGTAACAGATGTTTTTGCATCCGACGGCAAAGTCATCGAAGGGGAATATTCCTTCGAGGCCACGGAGGTGGCCTACGGAGGCGGTGTTTACCCGGTGAAGGAATGCACGCCTGTTTCGGTCAGAATTTCTCCTTCCGGCCCGCGCAAGGCGCTGGCGGAGGCCGAGGCCGAGATGACGGTGGTACTTCCCTGTGACAGATGCCTGAGAGACGTGGAATACGTCTTCGTTCTGAAAGCGGAGCGGGAAGTAACCGCGCCGGAGACAGCGTCGCCGGACGAGCTGGACGAACAGGACGCTTTCATGGAAGGTTATGAACTGAATATAGATAGCCTGATAATTGATGAGATGATAACCGGCTGGCCTGAGAAGGTGTTGTGCAGACCGGACTGCAAGGGGCTCTGCCCCGTCTGCGGAAAGGATCTGAATACGGGAGCGTGCGGCTGCGATACATTCGTTCCTGATCCGAGGATGGCTGCGATCAAAGATGTCTTTAACGAGAACAAGGAGGTGTGACGATGTCTATCTGTCCCAAGAACAGGTCTTCCAGATCCAGAAGAGATAAGAGAAGAGCGAATTGGAAAATGACCGCGCCTACGCTGGTAAAGTGCAGCAAATGCGGTGCGCTGATGGTTCCGCACAGAGTATGCAAAGCCTGCGGCACTTATAACAAGCGCGAGATCATCAAGGTTGAGAATTGATCAGACAAGGACATGAGGGGGCTTTTCGGAATCAGCCGGAGGCCCCTTTTTGCTGGTCTTTTCCGCTTGATTTTTGACGTTTCTTTTAGTATATTATATAGAAGCGCAGGATCGTCTGCGGGCATCGGAAGAAAGGCTGCCCGCCGGCATCGGAGGAGGAGATTGACATGGCTGATTTTGTGAAGGTTGCGGTGGACGCCATGGGCGGCGACAACGCGCCGGGAGAGATCATAAAAGGAACGGTAGAGGCGCTTCGGGCGGGAACGAATATCCGGGTCTGTCTGGTGGGCCGGCAGGATGTGATCGAAAAGGAGCTGGCGCAGTATGACTATCCGGCGGACAGGCTGGAGATCGTACACGCTTCCGAGGTGATCGAAACAGCAGAACCTCCGGTGAATGCGATCCGGAAGAAGAAGGATTCCTCCATCGTGAAGGGCCTGGGCCTGGTGAAGGACGGCTCCTGCGACGCTTT
The DNA here is from genome assembly GCA_947626725.1 of uncultured Eisenbergiella sp. GTDB lineage: Bacteria > Bacillota > Clostridia > Lachnospirales > Lachnospiraceae > Gallintestinimicrobium. The sequence continues at coordinate 1,451 of CANQTI010000028.1, read as the reverse complement.
TGTATCAGCGGGCAGCTCCGGCGCGGTCCTGGCGGGCGGACAGGTTTTGGTAGGACGTTCGAAAGGGGTGGAAAGGCCTCCGCTGGCGCCCCTGATTCCCACAGAAAAGGGAGCGGCGCTGCTGATCGACTGCGGCGCCAATGTGGATGCCAGACCCTCTCATCTGGTGCAGTTTGCCAGGATGGGTTCCATCTATATGGAAAACGTCGTGGGTGTGAAGCGGCCCCGGGTAGCGATCGTCAATATCGGCGCGGAGGAAGAAAAAGGAAATGCGCTGGTAAAGGAAACCTTTCCCCTGCTGAAAGCCTGTAAAGACATCAATTTTATTGGAAGTATTGAGGCCCGGGATATCCCGACAGGGTATGCGGACGTGGTTGTCTGCGAAGCTTTTGTGGGGAACGTGATCCTGAAGCTCTATGAGGGCGTGGGAGCGACCCTGATCAAGAAGGTAAAGGCGGGAATGATGACCTCCCTGCGTTCTAAGATCGGTGCACTGCTCGTCAAGCCTGCGCTGAAGGAGACGCTGAAGGCCTTCGATCTGGAGGAATATGGCGGCGCGCCGCTTTTGGGGCTGAAGGGACTGGTGGTAAAGACACACGGCAGCTCAAAAGCGGTGGAGATCAAAAATACAATTCTGCAGTGCGCGACATTTAAGGAGCAGGATATTATCGGAAAAATTCAGAAGAGCATCGCGGCGGCGAAGGAAGAAGGAGAAAATGGAATTTGACAAACTCAGACAGATCATCGCGGAAGTGCTCAGTGTGGATCCGGAAGAACTGACAGAGGGAACCACCTTTGTGGAGGATCTCTGCGCGGATTCCCTGGATATTTACCAGATCGTGATGGAGATCGAAGAGACCTTTCATATAGAAATATCCGAGGAAGACGTGGAGAAAATCCGGACTGTGGGGGAGGCTGCGGCGCTGATTCGGAATTCCTGAAGGCCTCGAAGCAGTTTGAACAGGAGGGAACGCCGCGGTGTGCGGCTGTTTTGCAAAAGAGCGGGCAGTGATCTGCCCGTTTCTGGCTGTAAAAGGGTTCGTTTGGAGCATCAGAAACGGCGTTTGCGGATGAGAAAAGTGAGAGGATTATGGCACGGGAACACATGCTGGCAGAACTGGAAGAACGGATTGGGTACTGCTTTCGAGAAAAAAGCCTGCTGAGACAGGCGCTGACCCACAGTTCTTTTGCCAATGAACAGAAGATCAACAAACTGAAGGACTATGAACGGCTGGAGTTTCTGGGCGATGCGGTATTGGAACTGGTCACCAGCGAATTTCTTTTCCATGAAAATCCGCAGATGCCGGAGGGAAAGCTGACCAGGCTGCGGGCCTCCATGGTATGCGAGCCGGCGCTGGCTTTCTGCGCCAGGGATCTGCAGCTGGGGGAATATATGCTGTTGGGAAGAGGCGAGGAAGCCACTGGGGGCCGGGAACGGGATTCCATCACCT
>CANQTI010000027.1 GCA_947626725.1 uncultured Eisenbergiella sp. | reverse complement strand
ACCAGCTTCTGCGCCCGCTTCGCCATTTCGGAGGCGATGCTGTTCACACAGCCCACCGTGGGAATGATCCAGATCTCATTGCGCACGCCCACGCTGCCGTCCGGACGCTCAAAGCCCTGAAAAAACGCTTCCTTCTGCGGCTTCACCTTCGCTCCCACGGGCGCATAGGTATAGTCCAGCAGATCGCCCAGGCCGGTCCGCAGGTTGTGAGTGTGAACCCATTCTCCCGCGGCCACCGGACAGGAAGCATAGCCGATGGGACAGCCGTATTTGACGACCGCTTCTCCCTCCGCCAGGCCGCGCAGCGCGATCTTATGCCCCGCCGGGATATCCGTGACCGCAGTCAGCACCTTTCCGCCGCCCTCCGCGCACTGGCCTTTTTGAATATCCTCCAGGGCAACTGCCACCGTATCGTCCGGATGGATTTGAATGATCCTCGCCATATTTCCTCTCCCCACGCACAGAAACATCTTCCGGCGCCATCCCGCGCAAAACCGCTTTTTTTAAGGACATCGTGTGCCGGAATTCTGTTCTCTTCATGCGATGAAACGTTTTTCGAGCCTTCCGCGCCCAAATACTTCTTCAGACCGACATGCCCTGAAATGCTCTTCTGGGCCACTTTGCGCCGAAGCGCTCTTTTGGGCCGTCATGCGCCGAAATTCTTTTCGATTGCGCCCCGCATCCCCAGGCAGCGAATGTCCTCCAAATACGCGCTCACCTGTTCCGCCAGGCCATCCACCTGCGTCAGATCCTGTCCGTGGAAATCTTCTCTGGATAAGTACGCTGCGGTGAATTCCGCTGCGCCCTTCCCGCTGTTGGCCGCGAAGAAATCCAGCACCGCCGCATCATCCATGATTTGATAGGTGCCGTCTCCCCGTTTTCCAACCAGTGCGTTTTCGTTTCTTTCCTCAGAAGAATAAAAGGCCATCAGCGCCGCCAGGGAGAAGGTCAAATGCTCCGGCAGCTTCCCCTTCTTTTCCACATACCCCAGCAGGCTGGGCAGACATCTGGCCCGCCATTTGGACACGGAATTCAGGGAAATGGACAGCAGTGCATGCTTCACATAGGGGTTGCGGAACCGGGTGATCACCGCCTGCGCAAAATCCTCAAGCTCCTGCCTGGGCAGCGTCAGCGTGGGAATGACCTCATCGTAAACCGTATGGTACATGAAAGCATAGATCAGAGAATCCTCCATGGATTGGAGCACATAATCGTTTCCGGCCAGGTAAGAGGCCAGCACGAAGGAGGTATGCGCCCCGTTCAGAATGCGTACCTTTCTCTGCTTGTAAGGCTTCTGATTGTCCGTGAAGATCACGGGCAGTCCCGCCTGCTCCAACGGCAGCTCGCCGCTGATGTCCTTTTCGCTCTCGATGACCCAAAGGGCGAAGGGTTCTCCGGTGACGATATTGTCATCCTCATAGCCCCATTCCTTCCACAGGGACTCCGCTTCCTCCTTCGGATAGCCGGTAATGATCCGATCCACCAGCGTGGAGGTGAACACACAGGCCTCCTCCAGCCAACGCACGAAGCCCTCTTCCAGCCCCCAATTTGCGGCCTGCTTCAGAACGCATTCTTTTAAATGAATGCCGTTGTCGTCGATGAGCTCCACGGGCAGCATAATCAGTCCCTTATCTCTGGCACCGTCAAAATATTGGTATCTTTCATATAAAAACTTTGCCAGCTTCCCCGGATAACTGTGGGGCGGCGTCATTTCCAGCCGATCCGACGCATCGTAGACGATGCCCGCCTCTGTGGTGTTGGAAACGATAAAACGCAGCGTATCCAGCTTCGCATACGCGCTGTATTTCTCATAGTCCTCTACCGCCCCTACCGCATCGGCCACACTGGTGATGATGCGGTTCTGCACACAGGCCTTCCCGTCCGCAATTCCCCGCAGAGAAACGGTATACTGACAATCCTGTCTGCGCAGGCGCTCCAGCGTGCCGAACTCAATGGGCTTCACCAGCACGATATCTCCGTCAAAGTATCCCTTTTCATTCGCGATATCGATCATATAATCCACGAAGCCGCGCAGAAAATTTCCTTCTCCAAACTGCAGTACCTTTACCGGCCGGTCCTTTTTCCCGGTCATCTCCCGGTTTAAAACGTTCATCTTTCCGTCCTTTCCGCTTCCAGGAAACGACATGTGCCCGGCACTTTACCGGGCACTGGATTCGGCTGACACAATGCGGCCGGATCCCCCATGAAAGCCCTTACATCCTGAATTTTACTCTGATTGTTTTGTCCAGTCAACCTCTTTTTCTTCCGCTGACAGACACCCGGCAAACCTACAGGCATGCACCCGGCAAACCGCAACTTCTGCTTGAATTTACCTTATAATTATTATATAATGAAGGATAGCTGAAAGGCAGCTGTTTTTCTCTTTTTCTTCGTTTGTCCCATGAACAAAAAGGGGCCCTTTGAACAGCTGCGAATGGAAGGATGATCCAAGCGGTCAGGAGGTGGATATTCTGCTGACGATCTATGATATATCCAAAATGGCAGGGGTATCCATCGCCACGGTTTCACGCGTACTCAACGAAAGCGCCAACGTCAGACCGGACACCCGCCGGAAGGTGCTGGAGGTCATGGAGCAAAGCGGCTATATGCCCAACGCTTTCGCCCGGGGACTGGGGCTGAACTCTATGCAGACCATCGGCATCCTCTGCACTGACTCCTCAGATTTATACCTGGCTAAAGCGGTCTATTATATCGAACAGAACCTGCGCGCCGGCGGCTATCATTCCATCCTCTGCTGCACCGGCTACAGGCTGGAAAACAAGAAAAGCTCCCTGGAACTTCTGCTTCGGCAAAAAGTGGACAGCGTAATCCTGGTCGGTTCCAACTTCATCGAAGCGGAAGATACGGACAACCAATATATTCGGGATGCGGCAGAACATATCCCCATCATGCTGCTGAACGCGTATTTTGACCATCCCAACGTGTTTTGTTCCCTGTGCGACGACCTGGGCGCCATGCAGCAGGCCGCACTTTCACTGATCGATTCCGGCATTTCGGATATCCTGTATTTATACAATTCCCGCTCCTACAGCGCCAGAAAGAAGCTGGCCGGATTTCAATCTGCCTGTCAGCTTCGCGGTCTTCCTAACGCCGATGCGTTTCAGCAGTTCTACTCCGGCAGCAGTGCGGATGTGGAAGGGATCTGCCGGTTTATCAACCGTCTGCATGACGATGGGCTTTCCTTCCATGCGGTAATCGCCTCCGACGATGTTCTCGCCACCGCCGCCGTCAAGTACGCCAGGCTCCGCGGCCGGAGGATCCCCTCGGATCTCTCCGTCATCGGCTACAATAATTCCATTCTGGCCCTCTGCTGCGAACCGGAGCTGACCAGTGTGGACAACCGTCTGGAAGAAATCAGCCGCCAGCTCGTAAAAACACTGATCGGCACGCTGAACGGGATTTCAATGCCGGCAAAAACCGTATTTTCCGGCCGGCTGGTCCAGCGGGGCACTACCGCCCTGCCGTCTCCGGCATAAACCCGCTTCCCATAGGGCAGCTGCACCACCGTATCCAACAGAAAGGCCGTTCTTTGACCTCTCTGCTGCCACATATCAAAAAAGAGGAGGTACACCCTAATGAAACCTTTTATGGACGAGAATTTTCTGCTGAGCACGCCCACCGCGCAGACGCTCTACCATGAGCACGCGAAAAAAATGCCCATTGTGGACTATCACTGCCATATCAATCCGCAGGAGATCGCGCAGGACCGGCATTTTGACAACATCACGCAGGTATGGCTGGGCGGCGATCACTACAAATGGCGTCTGATGCGTTCCTTCGGCGTGGAGGAGAAATATATCACCGGAGACGCTTCCGATAAAGAGAAATTTCTCAAATGGGCCGAAGTGCTCGGCAAGGCCATCGGCAACCCGCTCTATCACTGGAGCCACCTGGAGCTCCGCCGTTATTTCGGCTATGAAGGGATTCTGAACAAAAATACTGCGGAAGAAGTATGGGAGCTGTGCAACCGGAAGCTTTCTGACCCTGCCATGGGGGCCCGCGGCCTGATCAAACAGTCCAACGTGAAGCTGATCTGCACCACGGACGATCCCGCGGATTCTCTGGAATGGCACAAAATGCTGGCGGAGGACAAAAGCTTCGGCGTTCAGGTGCTTCCCGCCTGGCGTCCCGATAAGGCCATGAATCTGGAAAAGCCCACCTATCGGGTTTATTTAAAAGAGCTCTCCGAGGCCAGCGGCATCCAGATCGATTCCTTTGCCAACCTGAAGGCCGCGCTGATCAAGCGGATGGATTTCTTCGCCTCCATGGGCTGCACGGTTTCGGATCATGCGCTGGAATATATCATGTACGACCCTGCCACCGAAGACGAAATTGAAGAGATCTTCACCAAGCGGTTTTCTGTCAAGCCTCTGACCGAATCGGACATCCGCAAATTCAAGACCGCCTTCATGCTCTTCGTCGCCGGAGAATACAGCAGGCGGGGCTGGGTCATGCAGCTCCACTACGGCACGAAGCGCGACAACAATACGGCGATGTTTGAAAAGCTGGGTCCCGATACCGGCTACGACTGCATCAACAACTTCACGCCCTCCAACCAGATGGCGGACTTTTTGAACGCGCTGGAGATCAATGACGCGCTTCCCAAGACCATCATCTACAGCCTGAATCCCAATGACAATGCCGCCATCGGCACGATCCTGGGCTGCTTCCAGGATTCCGACGCCGTCGGCAAAATTCAGCAGGGCAGCGCATGGTGGTTCAACGATCACAAATTCGGAATGACCGAGCAGCTCACCTCCCTCGCCAACCTGGGCAATCTGTCCGGCTTCGTGGGGATGCTGACCGACTCCAGGAGCTTTTTGTCCTATACGCGCCATGAGTATTTCCGCCGCATTCTCTGCGATTTCATCGGAAACATGGTGGAAAACGGGGAGTTCCCCGCGGATATGGATACGCTGGGCGAGATCGTGGAGGATATTTCCTACAACAACGCGGTACGTTATTTCTGTTTCGATCTGTAAACGGTCAAACGGTCCTGACGGACGGCAGACGCATTCTGCCGTCCGTCCATTTTCAACGAAAGGATTTTTTACATGGACTCCAACGAATCCAAAATGCAGATCGCAGTGCTGATCGATTCGGAAAACGTCAGCTCCCGGTACGCCTCCATCATCTTCAATGAGATCGAGACGTACGGCTTCGCCTCCTACCGGCGGATCTACGGCAACTGGACCCGCAACAACGGCTGGAACCAGAACATCCTTCTGGAAAATTCCATCACGCCGATCCAGCAGTTCGACTACGCGGCGGGCAAAAATTCCACCGACATGACCATGGTCATCGACGCCATGGACATTCTCTATTCCGGCAATGTGGACGGCTTCTGTCTGGTCACCAGCGACAGCGATTTCACCCGGCTCGCCATGCGGCTGCGGGAGGCCAATATGTACGTCATCGGCATGGGGGAATCCAAATGTCCGGTTTCTCTGACAAAGGCCTGCAACAAATTCATCCACCTGAACCTGATCTATGATCAGCCCAACGCTTCCTCCAACAGCGTCAGCGATGAGCACGACCTGCATGATGACTTCACCTCCGACAGAAGCGCCAAAGCCAACGCGGTCACCCCGCTGGGTGAGATCGAGGAAGCCATCATTTCCATCGTCAATGACAATGAAAACAAGGGCAAAACCACCTATATGGGAGAGATTGGGAGCCGCTTAAGCGCCAAGTTCACCGATTTCGATGTCCGCAACTACGGCTATACCAAGCTTCTGACCTTCATCCGCGACAAATGCTCCAAGCTGGAGCTCATTCAGGAGAATTCCTCCTATTATGTGAAGGTACGGGAACTGGACAACGAAACCGATATGCAGAAGGAGGTCACCACCATGATCTCCCGCAACGGCGGCATCATCGACAACCTCTCCGTCATCTACGATAAATTGAAAAAAAAACATCCCGATTTCGATCTGAAAGACTACGGCTATAGCCGCATCTCCAGCTTCCTGCGAAGCATGGACGGCGTGACCGTCAAGGGGAACGCGGTGAGTCTGAAGGAACCGACGAAGGGAAAGACGAAGTCCAAAAAAAGCGGAACAGAGTGATCTCTGTTCCGCTTCTTCACTTCTTTCTTGCTTTTTATTTCCGCTCCGCCGCTTCGCCCCTGTTCTGTTTATTTGCCTCTCCTCTTGTTCAGATGGAAGAGGTTGTCTGAGGCGTTTCCCCTTCCCCATTCGCACAGGGGAAAGTGAGCAGTATTTTAAACAGATCGCCATCCAGATAAATATCAAATTTGCCGTTCTGCAGCTCGGTCAGATTCTTCGCAATGGAAAGTCCCAGTCCGCTTCCCTCCGTGCTCCGGGAAATATCCCCCCGGATAAACCGCTCTGTCAGTTCTTCCGCCTTTATATTCAGCGCCTGCGCCGAGATATTCTTCATGGAGAACATCGCATACTGCTTTTCTCCCGCCTTTTCCTGCCAGATTTCCAGATAGACTCTGGTTCCCTCCAGCGCATACTTGCAGACGTTGGAAAACAGATTTTCTACCACACGCCAAATCTGCCTGGGATCCGCTTCGATACAGACGGGCCGGTCGGGCATCCGCACCACCAGGTCCAGTCCCCTCTCCCGCAGCCTGTCAGAGAACTCCCCGCAGGTCTGATTCACCAGCTCCGCGAAATCGATCCTCTCCATCTGAAGGGAAATATTGCCGGAAGAAACCTTGGAGGCCTCCACCAGATCATCCGTCAGCTGCTTCAGGCGCTGCGACTTGGCATCCAGGACCTCAATGTATCCCCGCACGCGCTCATCCTGGATATTTTCCCGTTTCAAAAGCTTAACGAAGTTGATGATGGAAGTCAACGGGGTTTTGATATCGTGAGAGACGTTTGTGATCAGATCCGCTTTCATCCGTTCATCCTTCATGCTCTTCTCCACAGCATTCTGAATCCCTGTCCCGATCCCGTTCACCGCCTCCGCCAGATCCCGGTTTTCTCCGTGCATTTTCGATGCGTCTATTTTCACGCTGAAGTCGCCGCTGCCGATGCGCTTCGCCCGCTCCACAATCTGCGCAAGCGCCATTTTATCCTGATACAGAAACAGGATCGCCGCCACATCCCAAATGGCCGCAAAGAGGATTCCCCAGACGCCGCAGCCGCCCAATATGAGATTAAACACCAAAAGCAGAACAAACGGAACCAGCGCCCGCACGAGAATATGGCTGTGGTCATACAGGGACAAAAACACCTGCTTCGCCTTCACACACAAAAACCGCAGCAGCGAATTTTTCCAGAGCGTGCGGGCCTTCACGCGGCGCACTATACTCAGATAAAAGAACATGATCACATAATCCGCCAAAAACACCAGAACGCCGATCAGGAACGGGAACCAGACAGTATGCAGCACATCATCCTCCCAGTCAAAACCGCTCTGCATGCCCCAATAGCTTCCCGCGAACAAAAGTCCCATGAGCACAATGCCCAACGCCAGGAAGGGCTCCGTCATCATCCGGTCCGTTCGGTTCAGCGCGACCGTATAACTGCCGTCCTCCAGCTTTCTGCAGCCTTCATACCGCGTCAGATGGACAAACAGGATCAGAATGAGAAGCACCAGCACGATCAGCGCCGCCACCATATACAAATAATACGGCATCAGACGGTTATAGGCTTCCTTGGCCTGCCGGAAACTGTCCTGTACGGGATAGGTCGTATCCACCGCAATCCAGACACGCGTATTATCCGCAAAGGCGTATTGATAGTTCTCCATGATCTGACGCATCTGTTCCGCGCTGACAGACGTATTGGTATCGATCTGAGCCCTGTCGGCATTATAGAAAATATATTTTCCGAAGCTGCCAAAGAGCGCCGTGATCTCCTCCGGCGTTTTGCCTCGAAAATCCTCATCCATATTGGAAAAATAGCGGGTTTCTCCGTCCACCGTCATGCGGTAGCAGTAACGGACATTCGCGGCGCCGGGAGAATAATAATCCCGTTCCTCGGAATATTCACTGAAATTATAAAACAATTCCTTGGATGTCTGTTTCAAATCCTCCCGCAGCCGAACGTATTCATCCACATCAGACGCATACGCGGCCAGGTCCTTTCCTTCCGCGGAGAGATAACGGGGCACCAGCACATTCAGCTCGACGATTTCCGCCTCTCCCGTATATTTCCCCAGATCCTGTGAAACCTGCAGATATTCTTCCCGGGTGGAAGGCAGCTCATCGATCATCCGCATGGAAATCGTATTCTTTTTTCTTCCTTCCAGAATGCCGTCCAGTGCGCTGTGCGCTTCTCCGTCCTGTTCCCTCCCGCTGTCCGAAGTCGTACCGTTCTGTCCATAGAGCGGGTTTTCTCTGCCTTCGAAATAGGAATTCAGCTCCGCCATGGTCCCATAGACCTTTTCAGACACAAAACCGTAATTTCCCCATTTTATCAGATCGTCCAGATAATAGGGCGCCGTCGCCGTGATATCCGGCAGCTCCTCCTGACGATGCGCATATTCAGCCACATCGATTTCACGGGAACCATTATACTCTCCGTCCGTTTCCAGCTGGCTTCTGATAACGGCCATCCGCGTGATATCACTCAGCTCTTCCATCAGAATTTCCCGAAAAAGGGACGAATCCTCAAAAACATCTTTTCTCTCCAGCGCAATATTCTGCCGGTAAACGTGCCCGTTGCTTTCCACCGTGATCACGGAATGAAAAGCCAGCGCCGCCAGAATCACCGCGGCAGCCGCCGCAAAGATCCGCTTGATGACCAGCCAGAATGTTCTTTTCCCCCTGCTCATGACCTTTCCCTTTTTCATTCCATCCGCTCCTGTTATTCAGCCCTGCTTTTCCACCTTGTACCCGACGCCCCAGACGACCTTCAGATAGCGCGGCTCCTTTGGATTGATCTCGATCTTCTCCCGGATATGACGGATGTGAACCGCAACGGTATTATCCGCGCCGATGGCCTCCTCCTCCCAAATGCTTTCATAGATCTGATTGATGGAAAACACCCGTCCCTGATTTTTCACCAGAAGAAGCAGGATGTTATATTCGATCGGGGTCAGCTTCACCGGTTCATCATCCACCGTCACCTCTTTGGTGTCGTCATTGATCACAAGGCCCCCTGCCCGAAATATCGCGTTATTCTCCGCATTCAGATTGCCCAGCTTGGTATAACGGCGAAGCTGCGATTTTACTCTGGCCACCAGCTCCAATGGATTGAAGGGTTTGCTCACATAGTCGTCCGCTCCGATATTCAGTCCGAGGATCTTGTCCGCGTCTTCCGATTTCGCGGAAAGAATGATGATGGGAATGCTGCTGTACTCGCGAATCTTCAGCGTGGCGCGGATCCCGTCCAGCTTCGGCATCATCACATCGATAATGAGAAGCCGTATATCGTTTTCCTTCAGTGCCCGGATCGCCTGCTCCCCGTCATAGGCCTTCACCACCTGATAGCCTTCCTGCACGAGATAGATTTCTATGGCCTCCACGATCTCCCGATCGTCATCGCAAACCAGTATTTTTGTCATCCGTCGTTCCTCCCGTTCTCCGATACTCCTATTACAACACGGAAAAATGAAGCTAAATCCATGAATTTTCTTAATAATTCTTAAATTCCGGCCCTCTGGGGCCCGTTCAGCATGATAAAGGCACAGATATTGCCCCGACGTCCCTGACTCGCCCGATGAGAAAACAGATAATCCGGATTACAGCAGGTACACAGATCCGTCACGAAAAGATGCTCCCGGCGGATGCCGGCAGCCATCAGAATGACCTCATTGGCACGCCAAAGGTCCAGATGGTATTTCCCGTTATGATCATCCCTCACGATCTCATCTATCCGGATGTCCGTATATGGCTTCCGTGAAAAGAGTCCCTGGAAGATATCCGCCACTTCTTTACCCACCTCATAGCAGTTCCGGCAGATAGAGGGCCCAACGGCCGCCAGAATATCGTCAGGTTCACAGCCGTACACTTCCCGCATTTTTTCCACGGTCACACGTCCCATCTGCGCCGCTGTTCCTCTCCAGCCCGAATGCGAACAGCCGACCACCCTTTTTATGGGGTCCACAAACAAAAGCGGCACGCAATCCGCATAGGAAGTACACAGGATCAGACCCGGCACGTCGGTCACCAGTCCGTCCACATCCGCATAATCCTTCGGCCGGGTCACCCCTTTTCCGGCATCTGCCGCAGTCACCGCACGCACATTGGTCGTATGGGTCTGATCCGAACAGACAAAAGCGTCCGACGTTTTTCCAAACAGCCGCGCTGTTCTGCGGTAGTTTTCATCCACCGCGGCCGGATCGTCCCCTCTTTTATAATTATAATTCATCGTGGCAAAGATGCCTTTGCTGACACCGCCCAACCGTGTGCTCACCAGATGCTTTGCCGCACCATCCTTTTCCAGGCCCGGGAACACGAGATACTCTATTTCCCCGCTGCGTCTGATCTGCAGGGACTGCTCTTTGCCTGCCATTCTCTTCAATTCCATTTTTCCTCCATTCCGCGGGCGTCTGCGCGCCGATACCCACACCGTCCCCTAGCCGCGGCGTTCCCGCGGCCGATACGCAAAAGCATTCCGGATCCAGGAAATGCGCTGTCCGCAGACCGCCACTACATCGAACCGCACCGGCTGTCCTTCCGGAATGGAATGCCTATACAGATAATAGTCTGCGCACCTGCAGATTTTATTCTGCTTCGCCCGCCCCACCGCTTCCGCCGGGGATCCGTACGTCTCATCCCTGCGGTATTTCACCTCAAAAAAAACAAGGCAGCCCTGATGATAACCTATGATGTCGATCTCACCCTGACTGCACCTGAAATTCTGTTCCCGGATCATTACGCCGGCTCTCCGCAGATATCCGACGACAGCGGCCTCCCAGGCCGTTCCTCTTTCTCTTCGATCCATACTCTCCCTATGATCCCTTATCCGGCAGAAAGACGCATTTTGCGAACTGCCTGCCGTCCTAAATGAAATTTCCGATGAAGCTCCTCCTGTGAATGGGCGTAGGACCGTATTTTTTCAGCGCCTCAATATGAACCGCTGACCCATATCCCTTATGCGAGGCGAAGCCATACTCCGGATATATCCCGTCGTACTGCACCATCAGCCGATCCCTGGTCACTTTCGCCACAATACTTGCCGCGGCAATGGAAACACTTTTGGCATCTCCCTTAATGATGGGAACCTGCCGAATCGAAATCCCCGGAATCGTCACCGCATCGTTCAGCAGCACGGCCGGCGTCACCGACAGCTTCCCGACGGCCTGCCTCATGGCTTCATATGTTGCCTGAAGAATATTGATCTCGTCGATGCGCTCCGGCCCAACCATTCCAACTCCCACGGATACAGCGTTCGCAAGGATCACTTCATAGAGTTCTTCCCGCTTTCCGGCGGACAGCTGTTTGGAATCGTTCAAATACAAAATCTGACAGTCCTTCGGCAAAATAACAGCACAAGCTACCACAGGACCTGCCAGCGGACCCCTTCCCACTTCATCAATGCCGCACAGATAACCGAACGCTTCGTACTGGCGCTCATACGCTTTCATTTGCCAGGTACGCTGCTTCTCTTTTTCCAGCGCCTCCAGCTTTTTTTGAGCCTTCTGCACCTCGGCCTGTACACCAAAGCGCGCATCCTTTTGGTAGAGTGCGATCAGGTTTTCCATATCCTGTATTTCACAAGACGCAAAGCGCGCCCGGATTTCTCCGATTTTTTCCATAGCGTTCCCTCTGACAAAACGACGCGGTCTATTCTTCTACTGGTGCTTAAGCACGCCAAACTTGGACAGGGGCCAGATCCTCACCCAGGCTTTTCCGATGATCTGGTCTCTGTGAATATTGCCCACCATAAGCGTCCGGCTGTCACTGCTGTTATTCCGGTTGTCCCCCAATACAAAATATTCATCCGCCCCCAATGTAATGGGTTCTTCTGCCCGCCCGGGGCTGACCATAACCTCTTTTCCGTAATCTTCTTCCAGCACTTCCCCGTCTATGTAAATTGCGCCCGCCTCATCGATACAGACCGTTTCTCCAGGCATACCGATGATGCGTTTGATATAATAAGTATCTTCTTCATATAAAAAGGGAAACACGATGATATCGAACCGCTGCGGCTCTTTGAACCGATAGGAAATCTTATCCACGATCAAATTATCGTTATCGGAAAGCGTCGGTTCCATGGAGCTGCCCCGCACCTGTGTCCTCTGGCCTACATAGGCGATCAAAAGATAGGTAGCCGTCAATCCTACCAGAATATAAACAAGCGTGCTGATCAATTCTTTCACTACATTTTTCATCATAAACCGTTTCCCTTCTTCGGTCTTTCCAGTGAAATCCGTCCAAGACGTCCGTTCCTAAAATCGTCCAACAGCATTCCCGCCGTTTTTTCCAGATCTACCTCTCCGCCCTTTTTATAACATTTCCGCATCCCGCCTATCGCTTCCAGCATGGGCAGCGGTTCTCCTCCCGGGGCACCATATCGTTCCGTCAGGGCATCGGGATATGTCTCTGACAAAAAGGAGATCAGGTCCAGTGCGACTTCCTCCTTCACCAGAAGGTCGTCGTTAATAGAGCCGATAAAAGCCAGCCGCATCCCAACTGCCTGGTCCTCAAACTTCGGCCACAGAATTCCGGGGGTATCCAGAAGTTCCAGGTCCTTCTGCGGACGGATCCACTGCTTTCCCTTTGTTACGCCCGGCCGATTTCCGGTCTTCGTCACCGCTTTCCCGGCATAGGAATTAATGAAGGTGGACTTCCCCACATTGGGAATTCCCGCCACCATCGCCCGGACAGGCCGGTTCCGAATGCCGCGCCGCCTGTCTCGTTCGATCTTTTCCCGGCAGGCCGCCTGCACCTTTCCCTGAATCGATCGAAGGCCCTCACCGCTCTTCGCGTTGATCAACAGCGCCTGATACCCTTTTCCTTCAAAATAGCCGCACCATTGCCGGTTGACTGCCGGATCCGCCAGGTCCGCTTTATTGAGGAGGATGAGCCTTCCTCTGCCCGCCGCCATGACATCTATATCGGGATTTTGGCTGGAAAGCGGCATGCGGGCATCCACCAGTTCAATCACAAGATCGATCAGACGGATATCCGCCTCCATCTCCCGCCTTGCCTTCGTCATATGTCCCGGATACCATTGATAATTCATCTGCCCATTTCTCCCTGGTTTTTATTCCACCAGCCCCCAGTCGCCCAGGCGATTTCCAAAGTGGAACCAGGCCCTTCCCACAATCGTGCCCTTCCGCACCGGACCGATGTTGGCAGAGCGGCTGTCCTCACTGTCGTTGAAGTTATCCCCCAGCACAAAATATTCGTCCGATTCCAGCGTGATCTCATTTTCAGCGATCCCGGCAGAAACGATCAGATCCATACTGTCATCGCCATAACGCTTTCCATCCACATACAGGATCCCGTTCTGAATCTGTACCGTCTGTCCGGGCAGCGCCACCACGCGCTTCACATAATAATGCGCGTTCTGATTGCCGTTCGGCAGAAACACCACCACGTCTCCGGATTTTGGCTGAGAAAACTGATAAGAAAACCGATTCACCAGGATCTCTTCTCCGTTGAGCAGTCCCGGCTCCATGGAAAACCCAATCACGCTGGTCCGAAGCCCCACAAACCAGGTGAGCATAAACGCCAGAAAAACAGCCAGGAAAATACACACAAACCAACTGAAAATCTCCCGCAGCAGGGCGGCCGTGATCAGTTTCTTCTTATGATAAAAACGGAGACCTTTTCTGCGTCTTCTCATATCGATCCTCATGTCGCTTCCCGCCGGCAAAAGGCAAAATTCCCGCTTCCTTCCGCAGCAAAAGGAAGGTACGCTTCGCGAATTTTCTGCCGTCATAAATTAGGAAAAAGAGAACAGCCGCGTCTGCGGATGTTCTCTTCTATGCTCTCTGCATCGTCCTGCAGCAGGAATTATCTTCCGACCTCTTTCACCTTTGCGGCCTTGCCGACTCTCTGGCGCAGATAATTCAGCTTCGCCCTTCTGACCTTACCCCGGCGAACCACTTCCACCTTCTCCACGTTGGGAGAATGCAGGGGCCAGGTCTTCTCCACGCCAACACCGTTGGAAGTCTTTCTCACGGTGAAAGTGGCGCGATTGCTTCCGCCCTGCTTTTTGAGCACAACACCTTCAAAAACCTGAATTCTCTCGCGGTTGCCTTCCTTGATCTTACCATAGACCCGGACGGTATCCCCCGTGGAA
Source organism: uncultured Eisenbergiella sp. (assembly GCA_947626725.1). Lineage (GTDB taxonomy): Bacteria > Bacillota > Clostridia > Lachnospirales > Lachnospiraceae > Gallintestinimicrobium. The sequence goes on along the minus strand of CANQTI010000027.1, from coordinate 270 downwards.
AACTCCGGCACCTCAGCCTTCAGCTGTCCTGCTTCGATCTCTTTGATGATCTCGTTCACTGCTTTTCCTCCTGTTTCCTGGATGTTCTTAATACGACTGTTCGTAACAGAGGACCATCTCCTGTTTTCGCAACAGTAATACTATATCATAAATGCCGCTCTCCGGCAAGACATATTTTCGGAAAAATCTTTTCAGTGAAGTGAAAAGTTAACTTCCACTTCTAAGGGGCCCAAGTAGAAGTTAGTCTTTCCCCAATCTCCACTTGAAATC
>CANQTI010000026.1 GCA_947626725.1 uncultured Eisenbergiella sp. | reverse complement strand
TCCATCACCAGCCCGGAGCTGAAAAAGTATAAAACGCATGCGGAGATCATCGAAGCCCTGCGCACCCTGGAATACGTTCATTATATCAATGAAATGCACCTGTAAAACGGCCGCGGCGGGACCACCGCCGCGGTTTTGGGCAAAATGTTTGCCCAATTTTCCAAAAATAAGCTCTTATCTCAAGGCCAATACACCGATGCAGTTTTGGCCCAAGTGGTGCTAATACAACTGTTTCATAGGAAAAACTAAAGAAAGATTCAATATGATATATTCCACACCGTTTCGTCGCCGCATATGTTACGGATTTTGAGGCGAAACGGCTTTTTGTCACAGCGAATCTGCCCATCCCAAAATTCTTTTGTTTTCGTGCCGTTTACAATCATATAGCCGTTTTTGTCAATTTTAATTTCACTGTCGGAGTGCCATTCGCCCTCAGCGGCGGTACAGTCGACGCTCAAAAATTCGATCTGTTCTAAGCCGTCCTCACTGATTTCAATTGGCTTATACGGCTTCTTTGCCGAAGAATTAAGAAATGCTTTTTGGTTGAACTCAGCTATTTTTGAAAGCACACGGTCGCTTATAAATTTATCAATGGCAACAGCATACCCTCCGAATAAATCATCGCGCGTTTCTTCGATGTGAAATTCCGAATAATCTCCGATTATGACATCATCAAGAACAGTTTTGAGGTCTCTCAGCTCAATTTCAATATTTATGCTGTCATCCTCTTTTATAAACTTTTGAATCTCGGCTTCGTCGGTAATATCTATGTAATAGACGATAACTTTCTTAATGTTGCTGTCCAAATCGGGTATAGCCTGATGAATAATTCGGTTCATCATGACCTTATCAAGCAACTTTGAACTGCTGTCCATAAGATTAGGTACATATACAGGAATCGTACCGAGCTTGCTGTCCGAAACGGCGCCCTCCCAGAAGGAATCAAGAGAATCCTCGTTTTTCAGACCGGGGATCAGCAACTTGATCTTGTCCATGGTCTGCACCGGATTGCGATAAAGCTGCACGCCGTCCTTGATTTCCAATACTTCAAACTCTGCACCATCGGTTTTTAAGCGGTCACGGGTAGTTTGAATAGAATTGAGGCCAATGTCGCAATGGATAAAGCGGCGGCCAAGCTTATTTGCAACGGCGGCAGTCACACCGCTGCCGCCGAAAAAGTCGGCAACGAGCATATTTTCGTTTGAAGATGCTTTGATGATACGTTCAAGAAGCACCTCGGGTTTTTGGGTAGCATAACCAACGGGTTCTTCTTTATCTGCGGGTTGCAGCATGGATATACGCCAGACATCATCGACTATCCGATCTTCCGAATTTCGATACATTACATTTCCATTTTCGTCTCGAGCATTCACCATTTTCCCATCAACTTTTTTGCGTATTAATTGTTTAACAGGTTCAAGACGTTTCTCTAATTGCAAGTTGAAAATATACGGGTTGTCTTTGTTCTTTGAATAAAAATAGATAATATCATGAGAACGTGTAAAAATTGGCTTCCGCATGTCAGGCATTTTATTATAATAATACCAAATTATATCGTTTCTAAAGTTTTCCTCTCCAAACACCTCATCCAAAAGTATTTTCACATAATGCCCAATATGCCAATCAAGATGCACATAAATGGACGCCGTCTCACTCATAACAGACTTGATTGCCATGAGGTTTTCGTACATCCAGTTCAGGTATTTTTCCTTGTCCCAAACATCGCCGTACATTTTTTCCTCAAAGACTTTCAGCTCGTCAATATCAAGCTGCTGCTCGGCCTGTGCAACGGCTTCCGCAACTTTCGGGTTGCGACGGATATAGACCTTTTTGGCATAATCTGCACCGCTGGCAAAGGGCGGATCAATATACACAAGATCCACCTGCATGCCTTTTTCTTTTAGATAGGCACACGCAGAGACACATTCACCCCGAATTACCATATTACCATCTGGATTTTCGCCCACGGTTTCCTGCTTTTCCATTTCATAAAGGGGCATCCCACGCTGGATAGTCATTGAAACATCGCCCGCGCCCTTGTATTTGAGTATCCTGTTAAAATTCCCCAGCACAGCCTGTCCCTCGATGGGTTCAGGTATAAACGGCACATATTTAATCGGCATTATTTGATTCCTCCGTTTTTCATATAGTTTAAAAATTGCTCTAATGAGGTTGTCATGCTGGCTGACGTTATAAATTCTTTTGCAAGCTGCTGTTTCTGCATTTCAGTCAATTTACTTAAAGCTACCATAAAGTCAATCAGTTTGTTTTTGGCATCTGTGTATTTGTCATCAAACTCAATCCCTATAGAAGGTCTATTTCCATTCATTACGATTCCTCCTTAAAAAACTCGCAGATTTTCCGATGAGTTAACGTTAATCTATCTTTTTCGGGTAGTGTATCTTCTAAATACAGATAGTCAAAGCGTTCATACCCGAAAGCTATATTATTTTGTTTGGAAAACTCAGTTTCCATAAAGGTTTTCTTATCCTTGAAGATAGGATCTTTAGCATATATTTCGCCTTTGGTTTCAACAACGATAATCTTATGGATCCTGCCGTCTTTACGCTTGATAATCAGGAAGTCAGGCGTATAGATGCCAACATAACTCCATTTGCTACCGTTCTTCTTATAACACTTGATCCTAAACTCGGTCATAGCACGGTCGCCATTGTAGTAAACCTCCAGGCCGAGATTTTCCATCTCGGCAAAGGACAGCAAATCTTTCAAGAAAGTCTGCTCAAAGCCGCTATCGGTACGATAAGGCAAATAATGGAACGAACGGTCTTTGTTTTTGTGAGAACTGTTTTGTGCTCGGAGCGTTTCTGCCATAGCAGGATTGCCGTTTTCTTCAAGGAAACGGATGGTTTCTTCCATCTTAGGATCAATCTTTAGTTTTCCTTTATCATCCTTGATAATTTTTTCTACGACACTCTGTGCCGGATAATAGTTGTTTGGCTTATCGGTATAAATTTCGGGAGTAAAGTTTGCGATATTCAAAAGATTAGCTTCTTCAGGTATCAATTCTTCGGTGGTGTTAAAGTCAATCTTATCACAGAAGGCTTTGCGGATATTAGCTTCAACCAACTTACGATCGTATTTGGAACTGTAGTAACGGGAACCGTTCTTTTTGTAGGTAATTATCTGATATACCGAATATAATTGTTTCGAATACTGCATCAGCTCCGCAACTGTAGGTAAGCCAAATCCATCTTTCATAATTCCGTACAGCCAAGAATTAAAGGTTGCAGGCTCGGCACCGTATTCTGTATCATCAATACTTATACTGGTTTTGCTTTTATTCATAGAGAGGTCAGTGGTTTTGATAATGCTGTCTGCAAGACGTGCAGAATCAGCCGAAACCGCAATATCGTTTGCGGGATCAGCTTTTTCGACCGTAAGGATATCATAGTTAATTTTGAGCTGATAGAAATCAACTTTAGGAAGTTTCAAATATGCTGTGCGGTCGTAACGTTTCAGCGGTGTTTTGCTATTGTCAGCAGAAGAAAACTCCTTGAGCGAAATGTGATGCTGCTGTTCGAGCTGTACACTTAACTTGTCAGCATTGCTTTCGTTCAAATAAATAAGAGCAGTTTCAGGGTTACCTTTAATCACCTGACGCAAGCAACGGCAGGAGGTTTGCAGAACCATATTTGTGGGACAGTCACCCTCTTGAGAAAGAATGATACCTGTTAGACTGCGGCAGTCCCAGCCCTCTTTACCAATCTGTACGAGCAGGACAATGCGGATTTTGGAAATGGATTTGTCCAAAGTATCAAACTGCATTTGGCTGTCAGCAGGCATTTTATACTGTTTGTTGCCTTTATGGAATTTGAGTATTACATCCGTACCAAGTCCGTATTCTGCAACAATACGAGATACCAAAGGATAAACAACTCCCTCTAATTTTTCGATAGTACTGCAGTAGATACCAAGTTTTGCGGTCAGACCATCAGCATAGACTATATTTTTGTATGTATCAAGAAATTCTCTGACACCTTTTTCGATAATCAAACTGCTATCTGCAATATCGGCAATTTTAACGATAGGACGTTTTAAGAAGTTGCCAATGCCGTCAATAAGGGGATAGTAGTAAACAATGTTTGTAATCTCAGCCGTACCTACCGATAGAGAATCTATAACTTTGAACTTTTCTGTTTTTTCAAGATAAGGGGTTCCAGAAAAACCGATAACGGAGTTTATTGTGTTATTCTGGGCCCACTTGGTTACGACCGCACGGAGTTTTATTTCATCACTAACTGCGTGATGAACCTCATCAATGAAGATAGAAAGGGACGGCAGTTTACCGATAAGATTTCGGAGCTCGTTAGCTTGTCTGTCTTTTTCATCGTCACTTTCTTCAAACAGACTAATCTGACCGTTTTTCTCTTGAATACGGTCAAGGATAACCTTTTCGGCATTTGTAACGGCAACCAAGCCGAAAAGTTCGGAAAGCGGCTGGTGATTCGCGATTTTCTGGACGTTCGGATTCTTGGTTTTGTTTGATCTGCTGGCAGTTTTCGTCTGATCGAGCACCTCAAAGGAGATCATGCGCTTTAAACCCGTTGCCGCAGGTTCGGGGATGATCCATGCGGGATCAAAATTCTGTATTGTTTTCAGGCTCGGCACAACGGAAGATTTTAACCCGGACGGCGCAAAGATAATAAAATTATGTGCAAAGGCGGGATTTGTCGGCTCCCCGAGCGCAAAATACAAATCAAGATAGATAAATGCCGCCATTAAATAGGTTTTACCTGCGCCCATCGGAAGACTGAACAAATAGTCGGTATAGGAAACTCCGTAAAAGGCAGTACGGAAGAAACCGTCATAGTCAATGCTTGACGGATCTTTCTTGATTTGCTTTTCGAGTTTTTCGGAAACTTGCTCACCTTTATCGTTGGTCAAACGAGCATATTCCAATAATGCCGTTGCCGCAAGATTTTCCTCTAAGAATTCACGAGTAGCTGTAGATAACTCTATATCGTTCAGATTGATAGAATTAAAGCACCCATATCTCAAGAGAAATTCCAATGGCTTACATTCGCAACCGATTTTGAGGAACAGATAAACCTTGATAGCTTCAATCTGAGCATCTCGCATTTGTCCGGTTTTCTCTATATATTCAATTAAATTACGAACTGTGCATTGCTCAGAAGCATACCACTCTTTGCACTTGTTCTCTATCATTTTATAGAACATACTGTTCCTCCAGAAATCAATGCTTTAAACCAAAATTTCCCACTTGCCGTAGCACTTGCCGCTTTCACGGCGGATATATTTTTTATCCTGCAGCGATTTCATAATCCGCTTGATCGTTGCGATTGATTTTCCGGTTGCTTCAACGAGTTCTTGCTGTTTAACTGTCGGATTCTTTGCAACCAATTCTAAAACTGCAAGTTCTACTAAAAACAGTCTAAAGTATCAAATTGATACTTTGGAGCTTTTTCTGATTATGGATTTCTTTCAAATCCTCTATGGCAAGTTCCGGATCCATCGTGTGAAACATCATATAATTTCGTTTCATTGTTTGGACGGGAGCCTGCTTATAAATCTTTGCGCTGTCCTCACCGTTGTAATAGTGCCAATAACGGTAGATATAGCCTATCCAGTACAGCATATCAGCAGAAAATATCTCTCCGTTTCCTGTAAACGATTCACCTGCAGCAGAAGCGACTTCCTCAAGCAGGTATTCTTCTCCTGCCCACTGCATACGGTTATATTTTGAATCAAGCTCCTTTGCGGTATCGGACATCATAAACGCCTTGATAAAAGCGGCACTGTCATATTTCTTTTCTGCAGATAATTCGAATAATCTGCCTTGAATATCACAAAGCTTTAACTGAAGCTCATTCATTGTTTTCCTCCGCTCTCAGCCTCGGCGAGTATTTCATCAAAGAACATACCCTCACGACGATAATTCCTGCAAATGTCGTTGGCAAGGGAAATCCCTCTCGCCCGATTTTCTTCGGCTGCTTCTTTCATAAACAGTCTTTCAAGGTAAGAAAGCTCAACCTCTGTTTCGATATGAACAGCATCACAGCCCTTTTGTGAAACCGTCACATACTGCTTGCCAAGCTGAAGGGCAGAGAGACTATGGATAAGTGCCATATCGGTTACATTGCCGACAAAAAAGTTATCGATAACAAAAAACACGCGGTCGTTCGCAATGCTTCCGATAATCAGATCCTTGTTTAATGTCATATCACGGTACTTGTTGTAAAAAGGCGTACCGTTTATTTTTTCCATTTTTCCTCTGTGATATGCGACAAGCATTGCCCAGTCTAAATCAGCGGGGACTTCAATATGAGCGAGCTCATCCATGCTTATGGAAACAATGTAGAACTTAGACTTATCATAGTCACAGATTAAAGTAAGTGCCTGACCGGGATCAGTTCCCATATAGAAGCCTTTGCCAAAGTCACATTGCTTTCGGCTCTTGGGCTCAATAGGGCCCTCAATACCCGATTTTGAGCCATGATAAAGAAGCACTCGGCCTGCATCCAACTGAATTGCTTCCGATTCCTCTGCAATCCTTTTCAGAGTCATATCATAAACAGGGACGTGCTTATCCCTGCACAAATCGAACATCTTTGATTGTGCCAATTTGTTAGGCACAGCACGGCCGTTCTCCCAACGATTCACGGTTTGGAAGGTAACATTAAGTTGTTCGGCAAACTCGGTTTGACTCATATTCAAATATGCTCTTATCTGTTTTATAAGTTTCCGCATAATGCCACCCCTTAAATATAACATTCTTTCTAATTAATATTATATCTAATGTTATACTCTGCGTCAATGTATTTTGCTCAGAAACTGATGCAATTACCATACAAACGGTGGCACACGGTTCACGGTGCAGATGTAATACTTATTTTCATAAAACGGGGATATTTTCGAGGTAACGGCATCAATCTTTCGCCAGAGATTTATGGTTAGCCTTCGCCGGGCACCGTATCGAAAAGAGCATAGATATTTTCACCTTTTTGACAGGCAAAATCAAAGGTTTCCAGCCTTTTCGGGCAAAAAAAAGCACCACTCCCAAGGCTCATACGTCCTCAAAAATGGTACTTCGTGCACCACCAGGGGCTCGAACCCTGGACACCCTGATTAAGAGTCAGGTGCTCTACCAACTGAGCTAGTGGTGCAAAGTCTTTGTTTTTTCAAGACAAGAGTTACTCTATCATATCTTTCCCCCTTTTGCAAGCCTTTTTTCATGGAAAACACAAAAAAATTATCCTTTTTGTTACCTCTGCCGCCCCAGGCCTCCGGCGGAAGCGTCCCCGGCGCAGGGGTTTGTGAGGCCCTTTATGCCGAACGCATCAAAAATCCGCCCCGCTCCCTTTGGAGCCGTGTCGGGAAATACGGGCTGTCTGAGCGAAGCGAGTTTCCCGTATTTCCCGACAGTTCCGGGTCCGAAGGGAACGGGGTGGATGATGCGGCTCGGCATCGGGCCCGCAAACCCTGCGCCGGGGACACTTCCGCCGGTGGCCTGGGGCGGCGGGGCGCAGAGCCTATTCCGCGTACAGGCTGTACATCGCCACGTGGTCATAGATGCAGCGCCAGCTGCTGTGCGCATCCGCCGTCACGCAGATATAAGGCCGCCCGCTGTCCGTGACCTGATAGCTGGCCGCACAGTTCCCGGACTGATTGACAAAACCGGTCTTGGCGCAAAGCACCTCTCCGCCGGTGTCCTTATCCTCGATCCTGCGCAGGAACCAGTTGGACAAAAGGATCCCTTCCGGATGCGCCTCCGTCTGCGCCGTGGTATAGGTGTGCGCGGACAGCACTTCCCTGCAGAAATCGTTTTCCACCGCCGCCTTCAGGATCATCGCCATATCGTAGACTGTGCAATGGTGCGCCTCGTCGTAGAGGCCCACACAGTTGGTGAAATGAGCGGTGGCGGACAGCCCCAGTTCGTCCAGCTTCTCGTTCATCAGCTCCACGAATGCTTCCTGGGAGCCCGCCGCATGAATGGCCAGCGCCACCGCCGCGTCCGCGCCGGAGGGCAGGATCGTCCCGTAAAACAGATCCCGCACCGGCACCTGCTCGTCCGCCGCAAAGCCCGCCGTGCTGCAGTCATGGGAAAACGCGTAATCCGTCGCCTCGATGGTGACCGCGGCTTTTTCATCCAGATCCTTCACCTGCTCCGCCGCCACCAAAACCGTCAGGATCTTCGTCATAGAGGCGGGATTGATGATCTCATGCGCGTTCTGCTCCGCCACGATCTCGTTGGTGCTCTCATCGATGAGCAGCGCATAGGTGCTGGTCACCTGCTCCGGATCGACCCCGTGGGTATCCTCCGTCTCCTGTGCCGTGAAACCGGCAAGAAACTCCGCATCTCCGACGCGGATCTTGCCTGCCTGATCCAGCGCGCTGCCTATGCTGCCTGAGCTTCCGTTCGTTTCGCCGCCCTGTCCCGCCGCAACCGCACTGCCGGTCAGGTTCCCTGCGCCGCCGGACTCATTTCCCGTGCCGTCCTCCGCGCCCTCCGCCACGTCATATCCCGTGATATCCGCCGCGCTGTATCCCGCAGCTCCCGACGTCCGGTATGCCGTGCCGGTTTCCCCGGATGCATCGGCCGTCTCATCTCCGGTCAGGACGTCCCGGACGTTTTCCCCGAAGGCAGTCTCCGCCTGGGTTTTCTGTGCTCCGGCCTCGCCGCTCTTTTTCCCGACCGCCCTCGCGATAACCGTTACCGCTCCGATCACCGCCGCCAGGCAGAGCATCCCTGCCAGACAGAGGCGCAGGAGCCTGCGCCTTCGGAGCTGACGCTCCTTTTCCCGGCGCGCCCTGGCATAGCGCTGCGCGCGCTCCCGCCTGCGCAGCTCCTCCTCGCGCTCGTCTTCAAACCCGTCAGACTGTCTTCCCATTCTGTATTCCTTCCCGCTGCCCGCGCCCGGGCCTTTGGCATGATTCCAACATTATAAAAGGATTCCCCCTCCAATGCAAGTATACGCCCGCCGAATTCACATTTTTTTCTCATTTTCTCCCCGCAGAGTGCATGGGCCGTCCCGGCAGAATGTCAGGATCATATCATCACTTTGCTTTGACATTTATTTCCGGAACAGGTACAATACTAAATATGGAAAAAACTGGAAATTTTGCGTTCACTTCCCGCGGGGCGGTCCCGTCCCTTCTGTAAAGGAGCCGACAGATTTGGAAAAAAGATACCTGGACATCAACGTATACGAGGCGCTTCAGCAGCGATTCGATTTCATCTTTCAGAAATTCGACAACATCTACGTCTCCTTCAGCGGCGGCAAAGACAGCGGCCTGCTGCTCCATCTGCTCATGGATTACATGAAACGGAAAAACATCCGCAGACGAATCGGTGTTTTTCACCAAGATTTCGAAGCACAGTACAAGGTCACCACGGAATATGTGGAAAAGGTTTTCGATATGTACCTGCCTCGGATCGAGCCCTACTGGGTCTGTCTGCCGATGGCCGTACGCACCGCACTGAGCAACTATCAGATGTATTGGTACCCCTGGGATGACAAAAAGAAGGATATCTGGGTACGGCCTCTTCCCAACAAACCCTATGTCATCCATATGGGAAAAAATCCTTTTTCCCTGTATAAATATAAAATGCTGGAGGAAGATCTGGCCAAACAGTTCGGCAGATGGTATCGGCAGATCCATGCCAATCGAAATACGATCTGCCTGCTGGGCATGCGCGCCGATGAATCCCTGACGCGGTACAACGGATTCCTGAATAAAAAATATTCCTTTGAGGGGCAATGTTGGATCTCCCAGCAGTTTAAAGGCGTCTGGACGGCTTCCCCCATGTACGACTGGAGCACTTCTGACGTCTGGACGGCCTATTCCCGGTTCGGTTTCCCCTATAATAAAATTTATGACCTGTACCACAAGGCCGGCCTGAAGCCCTCTCAGATGCGCGTCGCCTCTCCTTTCACCGACTGGGCGAAAGAAGCGCTGAACCTGTACCGGGTCCTGGAGCCTGAGACCTGGACCCGTCTGGTGGGCCGCGTACAGGGGGCCAATTTCACCTCTATTTACGCCAGGACCAAGGCCATGGGCTATCGGAACATCACGCTTCCGACGGGACACACCTGGAAATCCTATACGATGTTTCTGCTGGATACCCTGCCTGCCCGCCTGCGGGAAAATTATTTGAAAAAATTCAAGACCTCCATCGACTTCTGGCACAACACAGGCGGCGGCCTTTCTTCCGAAACCATCCAGGAGCTGCAGGATCACGGGTATAAGATCGCCTTAAACGGCGTTTCCAACTATACACTGGACAAAAAAGCGCGGGTGATTTTCCTCCAGGAAATACCGGACGATACGGACGATATCAAATCTACAAAGGACATTCCTTCCTGGAAACGAATGTGTTTTTGTATTCTGAAAAATGATCACCTGTGCCGATTCATGGGATTCGGTCTGCTCCGGGACGATAAAAAGAGAATCGATATTATCCGAGAAAAATACAAGGGAATGGAGAATGTCTGAATGAACTACCAAAGTCCTGTTTATAACATCATACGGGTCCCCATCGAAAAGATCGAGCCCAACAGCTACAATCCCAATGCGGTGGCCCCGCCGGAAATGAAGCTCCTCTACGACAGCATCCGGGAAGACGGCTATACCATGCCCATCGTCTGCTATTACAACAGCAAAAAAGACACCTATATCATCGTGGACGGCTTTCACCGCTACCGCATCATGCTGGATTACCCCGACATCTACCGCCGGGAGGAGGGCAAGCTGCCGGTTTCCGTCATCAATAAACCCCTGGATCAGCGGATGGCCAGCACGATCCGGCACAACCGCGCCCGCGGTTCCCACGATGTGGAGCTGATGAGCAATATCATCCGGGAGCTTCACGAGATCGGCCGCAGCGACGCCTGGATCTCCAAGCATCTCGGCATGGACAAGGACGAGATCCTGCGGCTGAAGCAGATCACGGGGCTGACGGCCCTCTTTTCCGAGACCGAATTCGGGAAGGCCTGGGTGCCTGAGGAAACGGTCCGGGAATAGCGGCATTCTCCTCCCAAAAGCAGACCGCCAGCCGTGGACCCGCCGCCGCATGGCAGGGCAGGGCCGCAGACAGGTTCCATTTTCCCGGACCGTTAGAAAAGCGCTGGTCCTTAGCGAAGCAAGTCCGTATAGGACGCAGCTGAGCTTAGGACCACTGCGCTTTTCTCCGAGCGCGAGCGTGTCCGGAAAAGGAACCTGTCTGCGGCCCTGCCCTGCCATGCGGCGGCGGGTCCACGGCTGGCGGTCTCCTCTTTAGCGGAGAGATGCTCTAAAACCCTCCGCGCCCTGTTTGGCGGCGTCCTCGATCCGGTACTCGTCCATGAGCCGGACGCAGCCGGGCACATCGGTCTTCCCGCGGAACAGGCTGTCGAAGGCGCTCATCACATCGTCCGCGCTGTAGCCGACGATCTTGGAGGCGGCGGTGGACACGCGCTCCCTGGCCGCGATGGAGGCCGCGGCGTCCGTCACCATCGCGGACTGGATATTCGTGGTCTGCCCCTTGAAGCAGCTCACCGTGGAGATCCCGTCGAAGGCAGCGTTATAGTTCTCCGGGGCGGCGCAGAACGCCAGGAAATCCAGCGCTGCCTGCAGCTGTCCGCTGTCCTGATTGACCATCATCATGTTCAGGTTGCCGCCCTCATAGGTGCCGCCCTCCACCGTATTCATGAAGACGGGCATCAGCGCGAAATCCTCGATGGAATACCGGTTCCCCTGCTCGAAATCCGTATAAAACCACGTATCCCAGATAAATGTCATGACCGCCTCTCCGGAGCCTAAGAGGGTGCTGATATCGGACCAGCCGTAGTCCAGGTAATCGGGACCAAACCACCCCTTTTCGGCGGCGTCGGCGATCCACTGCACCATATCCGTCACTGCGGGGATCTCGGAATAGGTGATCTCATTGGCGTTCAGCCTTTCGAGGAGCTCGGGATCATCCGCGAAGATCGGGTCCAGCCCGAACTGGAACATCCAGGAGCATCCATTCGCGGGCCAGCAGACCGGCGTATAGCCGAGATCGGAAAGCACCTGACAGAGCATGTCGAATTCCGCCTGCGTGGCGGGCGCCTTCATCCCCAGGCTGTCCAGCAGCGTTTTGTTGTAATAACATCCGGACACAGAGCTCTCCCAGAAGGGCAGTCCCAGGATGTTTCCGTCCTTATCCTCGCAGTAGGCGCGGGCGCTGTCGGTGAGCTCGTCGATCCAGCTCTCCCCGTTCAGATAATAAAAGTGCCCGTCCGCGTGAAAGCGGTTCAGGTCCGCGTTATGGAAATGGATGAAGATATCCGGCGCATCCCCGGCTGCGAATTTCTCGGCGGCTTTCGTCTCGAATTCCGCGTCCTCATAGGCGATGATCTTCAGCTTGTTTCCGGTGGATTCCTCATAGCGGCTGAAGATCTCGGTCATATAGCTTTTTTCCATATCCGTTTTCTTGCCCATGACCGTCAGCACAGTGCTCCCGGAATCCCCTGACGCATTTGCGCAGGATGTCAGGAAAATGCCCGCGGCGAGCGTCAGCAGAAAGGAAAAAAACCTTTTTTTCATGTATTTCCTCCTTCGCCCGGGTCCTGTCCCGGGCCCTTTTTTTCCTCATGAATGTCCGCCGCCTGCAGCGTCCCGCCCAAAAGCCGGGCCACCGTGCTCCTCACGGCCGTCATGTCGATGGGCTTCGCCAGATGGCCGTCCATACCGGCCTCCATGGCGTCGCGGACGTCCTCGGCGAAGGTGTTGGCCGTCATGGCCACGATAGGGATCGACGCCGCCCCGGGGTGCCCGCAGGCCCGGATCCTTCTGGTGGCCTCATAGCCGTTCATCACGGGCATCTGCACATCCATCAGGATCATATCATAATAGCCGGGCGCGGATTTTCGGAACATATCCAGGGCCTCCTGCCCGTTCGCCGCCAGCTCATAGACGGCTCCTTCCATGTTCAGCATCTCGGTCAGGATCTCGGCGTTCAGCTCGTTGTCCTCCGCCACGAGGAACCGTCGGCCCTCCATCACCTGCTCGCTCACCTCCGCCTCCTGAATCGTCTGCTCCCCCTGTTCAGGGAAAAGAGGGGCTATCGTCTGCCAGAAGGTCGATGTGAAGAAGGGCTTGGGCATGAACGCATCGATCCCGGCGCGGCGCGCCTCCTCCTCGATCTCGCTCCAGTCATAGGACGTCAGCACCAGGATCGGCACATTTGCTCCCACCTGCTCCCGTATCCTGCGGGCCGTCTCCACGCCGTTCATCCCGGGCATTTTCCAGTCGAGCAGGATCACGTCGAAATCCTCCTGCCGCCGGTGCGCTTCGATGGCCCGTTCGACGGCGGCGGCGCCCTCCGTCACATAGGAAACCTCCACGCCCGTATCCCGCATCATTTCCCGGATATCCCTGCAGATCTCCTCTTCATCGTCCGCCACCAGCATACGGGAAACCTTCTGGCGGTACCACAGCTCCGTTTTTTCCTGCTCCGGGTACGCGAAGGACAGCTCCACCGTGAACGTGCTCCCTTTTCCGGGCTCGCTCTCCACCTGGATGATGCCGCCCATCAGGTCCACCAGGTTCTTCGTGATCGCCATGCCCAGGCCCGTTCCCTGTATCTTATTGGTGACGGAGCTGATCTCCCTGCTGAAGGGCGCAAAGATATGCTCCTGGAACTCCCTGCTCATCCCGATGCCGTTGTCCCGCACCGTGAACCGCAGCTTGACGTACTGCTGCGCGGATCCGGGCAGCTCGCTCACCAGGAATTCGATCTTTCCGCCGTCCGGCGTATACTTGACGGCGTTCGACAGCAGATTGATCAGGATCTGGTTCAGGCGCAGCCTGTCGCCTAAAAGCTGTTCCGGCGGCGCACCCTGCACATGGATCGTGAAGCTCTGTCCCTTGGCCTTCACCTGCGGCATCAGGATGATGTTCAGCTCCGAAAGGAGCTCCGGCAGGCTGAACCGGTCCACGTTCAGAGACGTTTTGCCGCTCTCGATCTTGCTCATATCCAACACGTCATTGATCAGGCTGAGCAGATGGTGGCTGGAGGCCGTGATCTTGCGGGTGTATTCCCGCACCTTGTCCGGGCTGTCCGCGTCCTTCTCCAGCAGCACGGAAAAGCCGACGATGGCGTTCATCGGCGTCCGGATATCGTGGGACATGTTGGACAGAAAATTGCTCTTCGCCTCGTTGGCGCTCCTGGCCGCCGTCAGCGCCTCCTGCAGCTTCTGATTCATCTGCTGTTCCAGCGTGCGGTCAGACAGCACGATGATATATTTTTTGACGTCCTGAATACTCATGCGGTATACCGTCATCCTGTACCAGCGCCGTTCTCCGGTGCTCTGATGCATATACTCGCATTCCCAGTACCTGTTTCCCTGAAGCGGGATCGATTCGAGCACATCCTTGGGGATCACAACGTCGTAATTGACCGCGCATTTTTCCATCACGCGGATATCCGCCCGGGCTTCCTCCACCGGAATGCCCAGAAGTCTTTCGATGTTGGGACTGATATAATCCACACTTTGATCATCCGTATTCAGCATGATAAAAATATCGTCCACGCTGTTGGACAGCACGTCGAACATGCTCTCCCGGTACTGCAGCTC
>CANQTI010000025.1 GCA_947626725.1 uncultured Eisenbergiella sp. | reverse complement strand
GCCGGTCTGTATGACAATTACGCCAGCTATGCCTGCTATCAGGACGGGAAATATATTTCCGGCGGTACGGTGCTGTTTGTGGCGCCTAAGCAGTTCCATTTCGAGGATCCGAAGCTTGCGGTCCGGACGGAGGGCGACGAAATCGTAGTGAGCGCATCGGCCTATGCCCGCAGTGTGGAGATCCTCAACGAGGCGGACGATATGCTGCTGGAGGACAATTATTTTGACATGAACGCCGGAGAGCGGCGGATAAAGATCCTGCGCGGAAAGCCGGAAGGGCTGCAGGTGCGCAGCGTGTACGATATCAGGTAGGTGTAAACAGGACGGTACGACCGTTGAGAGACGCCCGAAGACCGGAAATTTGTGTGAACCGGTAAAAAGAATCGAGTAGGAGGCGGTTAATCACCGCCTCCTACTCGATTGAAAAGGCTTGAATTTGGACGCCTATACACATCTGGACTTTTCCCAGATCCAGGAGAAAATGGAGGCGGTGCAGGAAAATATGAAGATTGGATAATGAAAACGCCTGCTGCCAAGTGATGCAAAATAGCTGCTTGGCAGCAGGATTTTTTCAGAAAAGGTACAAAAAAAGTACAAAACAAGGATTTCTGGGAAAATGGGGGATTTGAAAATGCCGCATTTTATAGGGATTTCACAAATAATTCACAGATTTTTAGCACTCACCTATTGACAGTGCTAACAATGCGTGTTATAGTACGAATAGAACGAAGGAACAGAGGGAAACAGAAACGGACGGCCGATGGAGACAAAAGGAACGGGCCGGCACCAGACAATATTTTCCAACTGTGAATTCGCTGAAACAGGAAATAATAGCATTGCGAATAGAAACGAAAGGAGCGAGGACTTATGTTGATGCCTAGTATTTTAGGAGAGAATTTTTGGGATGGTTTTATGGGTTACCCTTTCAGAGGGGATGAGATGAACGGCCTGATGAATACCGATGTCAGGGATACCGATCAGGGCTATGAGGTGACGATCGATATACCGGGCGTTGAAAAGGAAAACGTGAAGGCTGAGCTGAAAGACGGGTACCTCACGGTGGAGGCTGTCACCGAGAACAAGCAGGATGAGAAAAATACCGAAGGGCGTTATATCCGCCGGGAGCGTTATTACGGAAGCTGCAGCAGAAGCTTTTATGTAGGCGAGGATGTGACCCAGGAGGACATCCGGGCGAAATTCGAGGACGGCACGCTGAAGCTGCTGATCCCGAAGAAGGAAGCAAAGCCTGCCGTGGAAAAGAAGAAATACATCGCGATCGAATGATGCGGGGAAAGGGCCGGACGGCCTGCGAAAAAAGATGCGGTCAGGCCCGCGAGAGCGGGTCTGAGAGAATAAAACTTAACAGAACAGGGAGAGGAGGAACCTGATATGTTGATGCCGAGTGTTTTGGGAAGAGATTTGTTTGACGACTTTTTCGGATTTCCGTTTTTTGACGATAAGGAGCTGAAACATACCGAAAAGAAGCTTTACGGCCGTAAGGGGAAGAACCTGATGAAGACCGATGTGCGGGAGACCGCGGACAGCTATATCCTGGAGATGGATCTGCCTGGTTTTAAGAAGGATGAGGTTTCGGTGACGCTGGAGGACGGTTATCTGACCATCAGCGCGGCCAAGGGCCTGGACCAGGACGAGAAGGATAAGAAGACCGGCGCCTATATCCGCCGCGAGCGTTATGCGGGCGCCTGCCAGAGAAGCTTCTATGTGGGAGAGGATGTGGAGCAGGAGGAGATTCGCGCAAAGTTCGACCGCGGGATTCTGACCCTCACGGTTCCCAAGAAGGAAGAGAAGCCTGCCGTGGAAGAGAAGAAATTTATTTCCATAGAAGGATAAGAAATAGACGAAGGGGCAGAGAGGACTGCCGCCCGGATTCAATGCCGGGCGGCGGTCTTTTTTTATACCTCTGGAAACAGGCATTAGATGTCGTGAAAAAAGAGACGATAGGATGGCATGGCAGGGGACGGGCCCTGAAAATCTCTTAACAGATGCTGGAATTCATGATAGAATGGAATAAAAAAGAACGGATCGGAAACGGATAGGAAAGACAGGAAAAGTATGCTGCCAGAAAAATTTATGGAACGGATGCAAATTATGCTGGGAGAAGAATATCCGGCATTTATGAAAAGCTGCGCGGAGAAAGAAGTGCATTCTCTTCGTTTCAATCCCGGGAAGGGAGAGAGGAAAGACTTTCTGGGAAAAAGTCCCTTTGCTCTCCGGCCGGTGCCCTGGGAAAAAAACGGGTTCTATTTTCAGGAGACAGATCGGCCGGGGAAACATCCCTGGCATGAGGCCGGCGTCTATTATATGCAGGAGGCCAGCGCTATGGCTCCGGCAGGATATCTTGCCGTAAAACCCGGAGAGAGGGTCATGGATCTCTGTGCCGCTCCGGGGGGAAAAAGCACACAGCTGGGAGCGGCGCTGCAGGGAAAAGGCATATTGGTCTGCAATGAGATCCATCCGGTTCGGGCGAAGGCGCTTTCTGAGAACGTGGAGAGGATGGGAATTTCCAATGCAGTGGTGACAAATGAACCGCCCGGACGTCTGGCAGAGCGGTTTATCGCCTGGTTTGATGCCATTCTGGTGGATGCACCCTGCTCCGGGGAAGGCATGTTCCGCAAAAAGGAAGGGGCGATAGCGGAATGGAGCGAGCAAAATGTGGAGCTGTGCGCAGCGCGGCAGGATGAGATTTTGGATGAGGCGGCGAAAATGCTGGCGCCCGGTGGGCGGCTGGTCTATTCCACCTGTACCTTTGCGCCGCAGGAGAATGAAGGGAGCGTAAGCCGTTTCCTGTCCAGGCATCCGGATTTTTTCCTGGAGGAGACAGAAAAGTGGCCGGGTATGGAGACGGGAAGACGAGACTGGGCGGACTGGGGGCTCGGAGAGAAGGCGGATGACAGACCTGGGGGCGAGGCTGCGGCGTATCCACTGGAAAGAACCGTTCGGCTTTGGCCGCATAAGCTGGCAGGCGAAGGACATTTTGCGGCGGTGATACGGCGAGAGGGCTGCCCGGGGCGGGTTGGAGGGACAGAAGAGAGGGGAAGTCTGTCATTGAGCAAACATCTGTCCCGGGAAAAAGAGCCGTTCGGCGGGGAAGGAGGGGCCGTGATGCGGGAGGCGGCAAAGGCCTGGGAAACGTTCGCCGAGCAGAATTTGGAGGTTCCATTTAACGGGAAACTGCAGCTATATGGAGAACAGCTTTATCTGACGCCCTACGGCTTGCCGTCCCTTGCGGGAATCCGGGTGCTGCGTCCCGGTCTGCATTTGGGCAGTGTGAGAAAGGGACGGTTCGAACCGGCCCATGCGTTGGCGCTGGCCGTACGGCCCGGGCAGGTCAGACGGGTTTATCCTCTGCCGGATGAAAGAACAGCGAAGGATTGGATTGCCGGCCTGGGGCTTCCGGCGGAAGGGGAAAATGGCTGGTATCTGGTCACCGCAGATGGGTATGGTCTCGGTTGGGGCAAGCTGGCAGGCGGTATGCTGAAAAACCATTATCCCAAAGGCCTTCGGAAAAATCTGTGAATCTGTTTTGGACGGCAGGAGGACGCCGGACAGTCTGTGCCGGGAAACGGATATTTTGCATAACATTTGATATTTTAAGTGTTTCCAGATCGGCCAAATTATGATAGTATTTAAAATAGTGGAGTCGTTTTTGGCTGATACGTCTTGTTTTAGAGAATCGCTGTGTGATCAGCGGGCGGAGAGAAAGATTGGAAAATAAGCCCAATGGTTTATTTTCAATCTGCGTTTTGCGGTGCGGGCGTCACAAAACGCAGGATCGTACGTGCCGACTCGCATACGTTCGCGGCATGGAGGAACACATGAAAAAGGGAAGGATTGCGGGCGCATTTTGCACCGGTTTTTTGGCTGTTATGACGGCAGGGTGCGGCGCGGTATCCAGTGAAAATACGGATCAGGGCATGCAGCTTATCGAACAGATGGATTATGAGGGCGCGTTGGTCAGCTTTGATGCCGCTGCGGCAAATCATGAGGACATGCAGTTGATCTGCCGCGGACAGGGTTTGGCCTATATGGGGCTGACCGATTATGAAAATGCCGTCCAGAGTCTGGAAACTGCTTTAAGTTACAGCGGCCCGGGAATAGAACAGCTGGATTTTGATATCAATTATTATCTGGCGAACGCTTACTACAAAAGCGGGGATATCAATAAGGCCGTCGGGGTGTATCAGGCGATCACCGATCTGCGCCCGGAGGAAAAGACGGCCTGGTACCTGAAAGGAACGATGGAGCTTGAATTGGGGATACCGGAGGCGGCCCAGGCCGATTTTGATCGGGCGATCGGAGTGGACAGCAAGGATTATGACCTGTATGTGGATATTTACCGCAGCTGTGACAAGTTTGGGCAGCAGGAAATGGGAGCTGCCTATTTGCAGACCGTTCTGCAGGATGAAAACGCGCGGCTTTCCGATTACAATAAGGGAAGAATGAATTTTTATATGGGCAACTATGAGGACGCCCGGCTGGCGCTGGAGAGCGCCAAGGAAACTGGCGGCGCGGAGGCTGCTTCACTGCTCGGTCAGACCTATGAGCAGTTGGGAGATTATAATTATGCAGCCAGTGTATACAGCAATTATCTCGAGACCAAGCAGCCGGATGCATCCATTTACAATCAATTGGGGATCTGTCGGCTGAAAGTGGGCGATTATGAGGGGGCGCTGGAGGCGTTTCAGGCAGGATTGGCCATAGAAGGAAATACGATGACGCAGTCTCTGCGTTTTAACGAAATTGTAGCTTACGAGCATTTGGGGCAGTTTTCTCAGGCCAGGATTGCCATGGAGCAGTATCTGCGGCTGTATCCGGATGATGAGAAAGCGCAGCAGGAATATGTTTTCCTGCAGACCAGATAAACGGAAACGGGTCTTCCTTTGGAGGGCGGACGGAATCAGGAAAAAAGCAGGAGGAATCAGTCAGATGCTTGCTGATGAAAATATCGGAGTTGGGAATGTCGGTCAAAAAAGGGAAAAATGTTTGCGGGCGCAGTCTGCGCACAGTGTATGCAGTTTGATTAGAGGAAAAGCGGGCAGGTTGACCGCACTTTTCACAGCGCTGTTGTTTCTGGCTTTACTGAGGCCGGAAATGGCGTATGCGGCCGGGGCAGCGGATGGGTATACGGTGACGGATGTCTGTATGGCGATGGCGGTCGTACAGCCGGCAAGAGTCCGGTCCGGTCCGGATTTCTCTTCTCCAGTGTTGGGGATGCTGGAGGCCGGACATGCGGTGAACGTGTGCGGTCAGACGGATACGGGCTGGTATCAGATTGTTTATGGAAATGAGATTGCCTATATGGAAGGTAAGCTGCTGATGGAGGTCCCGATAGACGCGAACATGCGGACAGCCTTGGCGCAGCAGGCTGCATTTGTGAAGCAGCTGTTGGCCTTCCCGGCGCAGGCATTGGCGGAGCAGCAGGCAGCAGCGCAGGCGCAGGCGTTGGCGGAGCAGCAGGCGGCGGCGCAGGCGCAGGCATTGGCGGCCCAGCAGGCGGCGGCGCAGGCGCAGGCATTGGCGGCTCAGCAGGCGGCGCAGGCGCAGGCGTTGGCGGCCCAGCAGGCAGCGGCGCAGGCGCAGGCGTTGGCGGCCCAGCAGGCAGCGCAGGCGTTGGCGGCTCAGCAGGCGGCGCAGGCCCAGGCGATGGCGGAGCAGCAGGCAGCGCAGACTCAGCTTCCCGCGGGCAGCGGCAATGTGATTTTTGTGGGAGACTCCCGGATCGGGCAGATGGGAAATGCCGTGGGCGGGACCGCGGCGTGGCCGGGCGTGGCTTTTGTTTCCTGTTATGGGGGCGGGGTTGAATGGCTTTCCACGCAAAAGGCGAAACAGGATATCGATCAGTTCGTAACGCCCGGTTCTGTTATTGTTCTCAACTATGGCGTGAACGATCTTTCCCGTCATAACGATTATATATCCGTTATCGATCGGTACAGCAGAGACTGGCGGGCCAAGGGTGCGACGGTGTTTTTCGCTTCTGTGGGGCCAGTGGCGGAGGACAATCTCTATAACAAGCGAAACTGGGCGGTAGAGTACTTCAATAATCAGTTGAACAGCAGGCTGGAGAGTCCCATTGGGAGGATCGATCTGTACCGTTATCTGACCCTTACCGGTTATACGACGGTTTCGGATGGCCTGCACTATTCGCCGGACACCTATGCCGTAATGTTCCAGTTCCTGATGCAGAGCGTGGGAAGAGGGTAACGCGGGATGAAAACGCGCTACGATAATATAGAGGTACTTCGGGTGCTGGCCTGTCTGGGCGTTTTCTTCTCCCACCTGGCCCCCCGGATCGGAGCAAAGGGAAGCCTTTACGCGGTCATGAATTTCGGCGCATCCGGTGTCTATCTGTTTTTTCTGATCAGCGGTTTTCTGGCCTGCGATTCCTCCGCGATGACGGGGAAGCTGCGCTGGCGGGAAACGCTGGTCTATTATATCAGGCGGCTGTTCCGGATTCTTCCGCTTTATTATGCGCTGATTTTATATCAGATGGTTCTGCACATTTTTGTGCTTCGGGATGTGGCGCCGGACCCCGGCGGACTGTACTGGGTCCGGTATTTTTTTGTGACCAGCGCGTTCATTCCGGCACCGAATGATTTCTGGGGCAATCTGGGCGCGACCTGGACCGTCGGGCTGTTCGCGGTCTTTTACCTGTGCGCTCCTTTCCTGGTGCGGCTGGCGAGGGGCAGCGCCCGGCGAAGCCTGTGCCTGTATCTGGCCGCGCTGGCACTCCGCTGCATATGGGTCGAACTGGGACTGTCAGCCTGGATGATGTTTTTTTATTATCTGCACTATTTTGTGCTTGGCATTCTGCTGAAATGTCTGGCGGAAGAAAAGGGGGCCGCAAAGGCCGCCATAGATCTGGCGCTTCTGACGACGGTGCTGCGTTTTGTTTTGCTCCTGTTCAGGATGGAGGTGGATTTCTTCTGGCAGCTGTCCTGTCTGTATGGCATGCTGCTGCTTTTTACCCTCTCTTTTTCCTGGGGAGCCTGTTTTGAATCTCCTCTCCGGAAGGCAGTGAAAGTGCTGGATAAATACTCCTATGAGATCTATTTGATTCATGCGGCGGTGATGGAGGGTCTCTCTCTTCTGCAGGCCCATGCGGCGCTTCCGGCTGCGGCGGTGATTCTGCTTTCCGTGCTTCTGACGGCAGCAGGGGCGTGGGTTTCCCGACGCCTGATCGAAATCCCGGCGGGAAAATGGGGGAGAAAGCTTGTGGCAGCGGTTAGAATATGATACATTGGTAAAGAGAAGCTGCTGTTCGGACCCAGACTGTGAACAGAGGCGGAAAAAGGAGTGTTTTGATGATTGATCTTTTAATTGAAAAAATTCAGAAAACCGGCGCGCCCATTGTGGTGGGGCTGGATCCGATGCTGAAATTTATTCCGGAGCAGATCCTTGCGGCGGCATACGGGCAGTATGGGGAAACACTGAAAGGGGCGGCGGAAGCGGTTTGGCGGTACAATCAGGGGATTGTAGACGCCATCTGTGATCTGGTTCCGGCGGTGAAGCCGCAGATCGCCATGTATGAGCAGTTCGGTGTGGAAGGACTGATCGCATTTCAGAAGACGGTGAATTATTGCAGAGAAAAGGGCTTGGTGGTCATCGGGGATATCAAGCGCGGCGATATTGGTTCCACCTCGGAGGCCTATGCGGCGGCCCATCTGGGAAAGGTGAAAGTGGGAAGCCGGCAGTACGCGGCGTTCGATGAGGATTTCGCCACGGTGAATCCCTATATGGGTTCCGACAGCGTGACCCCGTTTTTGAATGTGTGTCGGACGGAAAATAAGGGTATTTTTGTGTTGGTTAAGACATCCAATCCCAGCAGCGGAGAGTTCCAGGACAGGCTGATGGATGGTCGGCCTCTCTATGAGCTGGTGGGGGAAAAGGTGGCCGAGTGGGGCAGCGCCTGTATGGGCAGCTCCTACAGCCAGGTCGGCGCAGTGGTGGGCGCTACTTATCCCGAACAGGGAAAGGTCCTGCGCAAGCTCATGCCGAAGGCCTACATCCTCGTGCCGGGATACGGCGCGCAGGGCGGAAGAGGGGCAGATCTGGTCCACTTTTTCAATGAAGACGGGCTGGGCGCGATTGTCAACTCTTCCCGGGGGATCATTGCGGCATGGCAGCAGGAGAAGTACGCGGTGTTTGGAGCGGCACATTATGCGGAGGCATCCAGACAGGCCGTGTTGGATATGCGTGAGGATATCGCCGGGGCGCTGGCAAAGCGGTAAGCAAATCCGCCAGACGGCGGAGAAAGAGACGGTCTGGAGAGCATTTGTCAGGCCTTCTGTACCCGAAGAAGAAAAACTGCGCCGTCCGGCGCGCGGAGGAGAATATGGAAAAGTATAAAGAGGAGTTCATCGGTTTCATGGTGGACAGCGACGTGCTGAAGTTTGGCGATTTCACCCTGAAGAGCGGGCGGAAGTCTCCGTTTTTCATGAATGCAGGGGCCTATGTGACCGGCGCCCAGCTGGAGCGGCTGGGCGAGTATTATGCGAGGGCCATTCACGATGTGTACGGTCTGGATTTTGATGTGCTGTTCGGGCCCGCCTACAAAGGAATCCCGCTGGCGGTGGCCACGGTCATGGCGATCAGCCGTCTGTACGGAAAGGAGATCCGTTACTGCGCCAATCGCAAGGAGGTTAAGGACCACGGCGATAAGGGGATTCTGCTGGGGAGCGGACTGAAGGATGGGGATCGGGTCATCATCATCGAGGATGTGACTACGTCCGGCAAGTCTATTGAAGAAACCTTTCCGATTTTAAAGGCGCAGGCTGATGTGCGGATCGTGGGTCTGATCGTGTCATTGAACCGCATGGAACGCGGCCTTACGACCGAAAAGAGCGCACTGGATGAGATCCGGGAAAAATACGGTTTCGGGACTGGCGCCATTGTTACCATGGCGGAGGTAACGGCGTATTTGTACAACAGGCCGTATCGGGGCAGGATACTCATTGACGATACGGTGAAGGCGGCGTTGGACGCCTATTATGCGCAGTATGGTGCGAAGGCGGAGTGACGGTCAGCAGCACGGAAACGAAAAGCCCATGCAAAGGGCCGGGAGGCGTAAAGGCCGGATAACAGGAAAGAAAGGCGGAAATGGGATATGGAAGAAAAGACATGGAAAGTGATGGGCGGCAGCGGCGCGCTGAATATCGCGGTCGGGGTGACCGTTCTGGTGATCGGGATTGTCAGCGGTGTGCTGCTCATCGTCAGCGGTGCCAAACTGCTGGCGCGCCGGAGCAAGATTCTGTTCTGAGAACAGGACCGCAGTCAGGTGACTGACTGTGGAAGAAGGATGAGCAAATGGCTTATAAAGGGTTTATTTTTACCGACAGGGCGGAATCGAAAAAAGGGATAATGTCGGCTTTTTTTGGCGCGCTGTCCCTGATTTCTCTGATTTTGGCGGTGTATCTGACGTATGCCAATGAAGGGGAAGCGGCCGTTCGATATGGAGTGGTCGGGTTTTTGTGTCTGGTCTTTTCGGCCGTGGGGATGACGCTGGGTGTGCTGGCCAAAATGGAGGAGGACCGGTTTTACCTGTTTGCCTGGATCGGTATTGTGCTGAACGGGCTGACCCTTTTGGGGATTCTGGGCATTCTGTATGTGGGAGCGTATGGAATATGACGATGATGGAAGAACGTTTTGAATTGGCCGCGGCGCGCGTGGAGGAGATTTCACGCCTGGCGGAGACGGATGAAGGATTCCAACCGTTTTTTAAAGAAAATGCAGAGTATCTTGCAATCATGGCGGAAGAGTATCGCTGGGTCGCTGCCGGGAATTTGAAAAAGGCTTCCCTGCAGGAGCTGCAGCGCCACAATGAGATCTGTTTCATCGATCTGATCGGGAAAAATTACGATACCAACTATGCCAATCCGGCGTGGGCCGTGCAGAAGCTGGGGAAGGAGTACGGACAGCTTCTCAGCGCTGTCAGCGCCGAACTGCGCAGTCTTCCGGCCTATGTATATGAGCAGGATATGGAAGCGGCGGTAATCCGCATGGAGCTGTTTCTGGAAATATACAGCGCGTTTGTCTGCGCCTGGCAGGAGGAAAAGGGCGTTCCCGCCTATGCATCTGTAAAAGACATTTTTTATTGGTTTGCCAGCGATTACGCGGAGCTGGTGGCACAGGATTCCATCGCCGGCAGCGTGGACTGGGAGCGGGATTTCGCGGCGAAAATCATCATGGAAAGCGACCTGTCCGATATCCGGTATCTGTTTTGCTACGGCGAATACATTGCCGACGATCAGTGGAAGCTGGCGGAGCATCTGAACGCGCTGCCGGAGGAGAAAATACAGCGCATCGCGGATACCTATACGGAAGGGTTTCGCAAGGGCTTTGTGCTGGCGGACAAGCCGCTGGACCGGAAAAAGTCGGTGGCCGTCATCTATCCGGTGGGCTTTGAACGGGTGATCCGGGCCGCCGTGTCCAATTTTGAGGCGATGGGCCTAAAGCCGCTGTTCGTCCGGGCCGCGGCCAGCTTTCTGGCGGGCCGGCGCGGATATAAGAGCGGATTTTTCGGCGCGCCCGCGAACCGGCAGTTCGATTATGACCATGAAAACGATCAGGCGCTGTATCTGGATCGAAAGTTCCTGAACCGGAAGCTGGAATGCCGGAAGAACGCCTGGGAGCAGTATCGGGAGAAGGCCGCCCTCTATGCCGGGCCTGCCGTGGTGGAATGCTTCGGGGAGGAGCCCTTTGCGCCGGAGTCGAAGCCGTCGCGCACGGAGCTTTCGGAGGAGCAGAGGAAGCTGGATCTGGAATACAGAAGCCGGGCCGGCGCCATGAGCAATGAATATGTGGATCCGGAAACCGCCAGCTTTACGATCATCGCGTTCCCGCTGCCGCAGATCGGCGAGGCGTTTCCGGAGATTTTCGATGAGGTGCTGAAGATCAATACGCTGGATGAGGATCAATACCGGACGATCCAGCAGCGCATCATCGACGCGCTGGACCGTGCTGCCTGGGTGCGCGTGAAGGGAATGGGCGCGAACCGGACAGACCTGAAGGTGATGCTCCATCCGCTCTGTGATCCGGCCCATGAAACCAATTTCGAGAACTGCCTGGCGGATGTGAATATTCCGGTGGGAGAGGTTTTCACTTCTCCGCGGCTTACCGGAACGGAGGGCGTTCTGCATGTGACCAGGGTTTATCTGAATGGATTGGAATATAAAGATCTGGAGCTGACCTTCCGGGACGGTATGGTCCGGGATTACGGCTGCGCCAATTTCGATACGCCGGAGGAGGGCAAAAAGCTGATTGCGGATAAGATCCTTGCCAGACATGCCTCCCTTCCGATCGGGGAATTTGCCGTCGGGACCAATACCGCGGCCTTTGTGATGGCTCGAAGGTTTGCCATTGAAGACCGAATGCCGATTCTGATCGCGGAAAAGACAGGGCCTCATTTTGCGGTGGGGGACACCTGCTACAGCCATGAGGAGGACCGGATGACCTACAATCCGGACGGAAAGGCTATCATCGCCCGGGAGAACGAGGTTTCCGCCCTGCGGCATGAGGATATGGGACGCGCTTATTTCAACTGCCATACGGATATCACCATTCCTTACGACGAGCTTGGCGAGCTGACCGGAGTGGCGGCGGACGGGACCGAGTATCCTGTCATCCGAAACGGCCGCTTCGTGCTGGAGGGCACAGAGGAGCTGAATGTGCCGCTGATGGGTCTTTGACCGGCCGCGCGTGCCGTCTGTTCCGGAACGGATATTCCAAAATAAATTTCTTGCAATGCCGGGGAAAGTTTAGTACACTGTAACATGAGAAGTTATGACGGTTTGGATTCCCGAAAAAGGAGATCAGCCATGGCACAGGTCAGTATTGTAATGGGCAGCGATTCCGATATGCCCGTGATGGCGAAGGCGGCGGACATGCTGGAACGGTTCGGCATTTCTTATGAAATGCGGATCATTTCCGCGCATCGCATGCCCGATACTTTTTTTGAATATGCGAAAACGGCCGAGGCGCGCGGCGTAAAGGTCGTGATTGCGGGAGCCGGCATGGCGGCGCATCTGCCCGGCATGTGCGCAGCTCTGTTCCCCCTGCCGGTCATCGGCGTTCCGATGCATACTGCGTCGCTGGGAGGGCGGGATTCTCTGTATTCTATCGTCCAGATGCCGTCCGGTATTCCGGTGGCCACAGTGGCCATCAACGGCGGGGCCAATGCGGGCATTCTGGCGGCGAAGATCCTGGCGGTATCGGATCCGGCGCTTCTGGCGAAGCTGAAGGCGTACGGACGGGAGATGCAGGAGAGTGTTCTGGAAAAGGATGAGGCTCTGCAGGCGCGCGGCTGGAAGGAATACGGCAAATGAACGAAAGGGACGGAGGTTTCAATGGACTATAAGAGTTCCGGTGTGGATATTGAGGCGGGCTATCGCTCTGTGGAACTGATGAAGCGGCATGTGGCGCGCACCATGCGTCCGGAAGTGCTCGGCGGTCTGGGCGGTTTTTCCGGTGCTTTTTCCCTGGAAAAGATCAAGAGGATGGAAAAACCGGTCCTGCTTTCCGGCACGGATGGTGTGGGTACCAAGCTGAAGCTGGCTTTTCTGATGGATAAGCATGATACGGTGGGCATCGACTGCGTGGCGATGTGCGTCAACGACGTGGCCTGTGCAGGCGGGGAACCGCTGTTTTTCCTGGATTATATCGCCTGCGGGAAGAACCGCCCGGAGCGGATTGCGGACATCGTGAAGGGCGTGGCGGAGGGCTGCGTTCTGGCCGGTGCGGCGCTGGTGGGCGGCGAGACGGCGGAAATGCCCGGATTTTACCCGGAGGAGGAATACGATCTGGCGGGTTTCGCGGTGGGTGTTGCGGAGGAAAAGGAACTCATCGACGGACATGCGCTTAAGGCCGGAGATGTGCTCATCGGCATGGCGAGCTCCGGCGTACATTCCAACGGATTTTCTCTGGTGCGGCGCGTCTTTCCGATGACGCGGGAAAGCCTGGATACTTACTATGAAGCGCTGGGCAAAACGCTGGGAGAGGCGCTTCTTGCGCCCACGCGGATCTACGTGAAGGCGTTGGCCGCGGTAAAGGCGGCAGGTGTGACGGTAAAGGCCTGCAGTCATATCACGGGCGGCGGCTTTTATGAGAATGTGCCCAGGATGTTAAAGGACGGCGTCAGGGCGGTCATCCGGAAGGACAGCTACCAGGTGCCGGCCATTTTCCGATTGCTGGCCGAACGGGGCGATATTGCAGAAGAAATCATGTATAATACTTACAATATGGGCATCGGCATGGTCGTGGCGGTGGATGCGGCCGATGCGGCCCGCACCATGGAAGCCATGCGCGGGGCGGGTGAGACGCCTTATGTGATTGGATCCATCGAGGCCGGGAAAAAAGGGGTGACCCTATGCTGAGGCTTCTGGTATGCGTTTCTGGCGGGGGAACGAACCTGCAGGCGATTCTGGATGCCATTGACAGCGGAAAGATTACCAATGCGGCCGTGGAAACTGTGATCAGCAACAATGCCGGGGCTTATGCATTGGAGCGTGCCCGCGCGCGGAGAATCGAAACGCTGTGTATTTCACCGAAGGATTACGCCAGCCGCTCGGATTTTGAAGCGGCTTTATGCGGAGCGGCAGAAAAGAGAAATCCCGATCTCATTGTGCTGGCCGGATTCCTGGTGAAGGTCCCGGAGCGGATGATACGGGCGTTTGAGGGACGGATCATCAATATTCATCCGTCGCTGATCCCGGCTTTTTGCGGCGTGGGTTATTATGGCCTGAAAGTGCATGAAGCGGCGCTGGCGCGCGGCGTGAAGATCACGGGGGCGACAGTGCATTATGTGGACGCCGGCATGGACACCGGCCCCATTCTTTTGCAGAAAGCGGTAGAAGTGAAACCGGGCGATACGCCGCAGATCCTGCAGCGGCGTGTGATGGAGGAAGCGGAATGGCAGATCCTTCCG
The DNA here is from genome assembly GCA_947626725.1 of uncultured Eisenbergiella sp. Taxonomy (GTDB): domain Bacteria; phylum Bacillota; class Clostridia; order Lachnospirales; family Lachnospiraceae; genus Gallintestinimicrobium. The sequence goes on along the minus strand of CANQTI010000025.1, from coordinate 659 downwards.
CAGGCTATCGACGGGATCGCCAATGGAAGGCTGTAATCCTTTGCCGGTGCGAGAAGACCCGCGGCGGCGAAAGTGACAGCGGGATGCTGTGAACGGCCCGCTGCATGCAGCGGCCAAGGAGGGCCGGGGACAACACAGGATACAAAACGGGAGGTCAGGATGAAGGTACTGATTGTGGGAAGCGGCGGCAGGGAACATGCCATCGCGGCCAGTGTCGCCAAAAGCGGCAGAGTGGATCATATTTACTGTGCGCCCGGCAATGCGGGCATTGCACAGATCGCGGAGTGCGTTCCCATCGGCGCCATGGAGTTTGACCGGATCACGGCGTTCGCGAAAGAGGCCAGCGTGGATCTGGTGATCGTGGGCATGGATGATCCGCTGGTGGGCGGGTTGGTGGATGCGCTGGAGACAGCGGGAATCCGCGCTTTCGGTCCCCGGAAAAATGCCGCGGTTCTGGAGGGCAGCAAGGTATTCTCCAAGAACCTGATGAAAAAATATCATATTCCTACGGCGGCCTATGAAGTGTTTTCACAGGCGGACGAGGCGCTGGAATATCTGCACACCGGGGTGAAATTTCCGGTCGTGCTGAAGGCCGACGGGCTGGCGCTGGGCAAGGGCGTTCTGATCTGCAATACGCTGGAGGAAGCGGAGGAGGGCGT
>CANQTI010000024.1 GCA_947626725.1 uncultured Eisenbergiella sp. | reverse complement strand
GGGCTCTGTTCGCCGGCGGCGGGGAGCGGTACATGGAGATCAGAATATCAGTCCGGGGACTGGTGGAGTTCCTTCTGCGGTCCGGAGATATCGATAATAGAAAGCGTGTTTCGCCGGAGGACGCTATGGCGGAGGGCGGGCGCGTCCATCGGATGATCCAACGCCGGATGGGAGCGGATTATCATGCCGAGGTACCCATGAAATACCGACGGGAATATGGGGATTTTACGTTGGCAGTGGAGGGGCGGGCGGACGGCGTGATCGATGGGACGGTGGTCACCATCGATGAGATCAAAGGGACGTACCGGGATTTGGAGCGGATGAAAGAGCCGGAGCCGGTGCATCTTGCCCAGGCTCGATGCTACGCCTGGATCTATGCCCACGACCACGGGAAGTATGAAATGAAGGTTCGCATGACATACTGCAGTCTGGAAACGGAGGAGCTGCGCTATTTCCTCTATTCCTATACTATGGAGGAGCTGACAGCGTGGTTTGAAGGCCTGCTGGAGGCCTATCAGAAATGGGCGCGGATGCAGATTGAATGGAAAGAAAAACGGCAGAACTCCATTCATGCCATGACCTTTCCCTTCCCTTACCGGGAGGGCCAGCGGGAATTGGTGACGCATGTTTATCATACGATCTGCCATCAGAAGAATCTTTTTCTGGAGGCGCCCACCGGCGTGGGCAAAACCATCGCCACGGTTTTTCCGGCGCTGAAAGCTGTTGGGGAGGGAAAGGCGGAGCGGATCTTTTATCTGACAGCCAAGACAATCACTCGAATGGCAGCGGACAATACCTTTGCCCTCTTACGGGAGAGAGGGCTGCACTTTAAGACGGTCGTTCTGACCGCCAGGGAAAAGATCTGTTTTCTGGAGGAGACGGCGTGCGACCCGGAGCATTGCCCTTATGCAAAAGGGCACTTTGATCGAATTAACAGCGCGCTGTTCGCGCTTTTGGAAGAGAAAGAGCATTACGGACGGGAGCAGATCGAGACATATGCCGAAAAATATCGGGTTTGTCCGTTCGAGATGGCGCTGGATCTGAGCCTGTTTTCGGATGCCGTGATTTGCGATTATAACTATGTCTTCGATCCGCATGTGTATCTGCGGCGTTTTTTCGGGGACGGCAGTCAAAAAAGCCAGTCCCTGTTTCTGATTGATGAGGCGCATAATCTGCTCGAACGGGGCAGGGAGATGTACAGCGCCGTCCTCTGTAAGGAAGATTTTCTGAAGCTGAAACGCACGGTCAGAGCATATGACAAGCGGCTGGAGGGACTTTTGGAAAAATGCAGCAGGGCGCTTTTGCCGTTTAAACGCCGTTGTGAAGGTTGGCGGATCGAGGAGGATATCGAACCGTTCGTGCAGGCGCTGCTTCGGTTGGCCGCCGGGCTGGAGGATTATCTGGAGGACCATGAAGAAGATCCGGCGCGCAGGGAGGTGCTGGACTTTTACTTTGAGGTGTCCCATTTCCTGATGATCTATGAGCTTCTGGATCAGAGATATGAGATTTATACGGAATTTGACCGGGAGGGCCTTTTTTTCATCCGGCTGTTCAATGTGGACCCATCCGCCAATCTGCGGCAGTGTCTGGATCGGAGCGTGAGCAGCATCCTTTTTTCCGCGACCCTTTTGCCCATCCAGTATTATAAAAAACTGTTGGGAGGGGCGGATTCCGATTACGAGGTATACGCGAGATCTTCCTTTGACCCGTCGCGCAGGGGGCTTTTCCTGGCGGAAGATGTGACCAGCAAATACACGCGGCGTTCAGAAGAGGAATTTTACAACATCGCCTGCTATATCCATCGGATCGTACATATGCGGTATGGAAATTATATGGTGTTTCTTCCGTCCCACGCTTTTCTGCAGAGGATCTTTGCACTGTACACAGAGCATTTTGCCGCGGAAGATCAGGCGGAATGCATTGCACAGGAAGAGCATATGAGTGAAAAGATGCGGGAGGATTTCCTCCGGCGTTTTGAAAAAAATGATGACAGGATTCTCTCAGAAGCGATCTGTATGGAGATTGAATCGGAGGGAGACCGCAGCCTGGTGGGGTTCTGTGTGCTGGGCGGGATCTTTTCAGAAGGGATTGACCTGAAGGAAGAAAGTCTGGTTGGCGCGCTGATTGTAGGGACCGGTCTGCCCCAAGTGTGTACACAGCGGGAGATTTTGAAACAGCACTTTGAGGAAAACGGAGAAAACGGGTTCGATTATGCGTACCGTTTTCCGGGCATGAATAAAGTGCTGCAGGCTGCCGGGCGGGTGATCCGGACCGCCCGGGATGTGGGTGTAGTGGTGCTTTTGGATGAGAGGTTCCTGCATTATTCTTACCGCAGGCTTTTCCCACGGGAGTGGGAGCGCTTTGAAGTGGTGAATGCAGAGACAGTTTCTAAGCGCGTGGAAAAGTTTTGGGACGATTGGCTGTGAGCAGCCACTGGATCTCTTCCCTGTAGGGGGGACGCATTTTGCCGGGATGTTCGGGATCGGGATACCAGGGCGTTTCCAGGATGCGGGGGACGTCCGGAAAATCCGGATGATGGACGAACCAGTAAAGCGTTTCAAACCCAATCTTTCCTTCCCCGATGTCGGCGTGGCGATCTTTCGCTGCGCCTCTTTCATTTTTGCTGTCGTTGATATGGAAGACGGCGATTTGCTCTTTCCCCAGCAGACGGTGAAATTCGGCCAGTACGCCCTCCGGATCGTGAACGATATCATAGCCCGCGTCGTGGACGTGGCAGGTATCGAAACAGATGCGCAGCCGTTCCGGCCGCTGTACCCGGTCATAAATGGCGGCGAGCTCTTCAAAGCTTCTGCCGAGCTCTGAACCTTTGCCAGACATGGTTTCCAATGCGACCAGCACATTTGGGGAGGCGGAGAGCACGTCATTCAGCCCTTTCGCAATGCTTTCGATGCCAGCCGCTGCACCTGCGCCTACATGGGAACCGGGATGCAGGATCAGGATGCGGCTGCCCATTCCGTCGGTGCGGATCAGTTCCTGAATGAGAAATTCGACGGAGAGCCGATATGTTTCCGCGTTGAGCGTATTGGCCAGATTGATGATATAGGGCGCGTGTACCACAAAGGGCTGCATGTGCTGGGCGGCCATCAGCGCATGGGCTTCTTCCAGACGCATTTCGGACAGCGGTTTGCGGCGGGTGTTCTGCGGGGCGCCGGTGTAAAGCATGAAGGTATTGGCCCCGTAGGAGAGCGCTTCCCTGACGGAGCCGAGCATCATTTCCCTGCCGCTCATGCTCACATGGGAACCGAGGGGCAGGATGGGGATATCAGAAGGATTCATACGGAGGTTCCTTTCTGGAAGATTCTGGATACAGTGTAAGTGTACCACATCCCGTAAGATTCGGAAAGAGAAAAGATGGGATTTACATAATACAAAATGACATTTGAATATTATGTAACCTGATTTTGCGGAAAAAGCAGATGAAAAGCAATAAAACGACATATTTGTCATAAGAAATGACAGATGGAGAAGAATATCCTGACACGTGAAAATGTGGATAACTTTGTGGAAACTGGGGATTCATTCAAGGGTTTTTCATAGAAATCCTTCCCGCGAAACAAGTTATCCACATTTGAATCGAAAGGATCGATTTTTTGATAAAAAACTGAACCGGTCAATTAATTTATGTCAACATAAAATGCGCCGCTCACAGTCCGGGGACAGGTTCCGCCGGGGCCGGCAAAGCGCGGGAGGGGCGGCGCATATGCAGACTCTTGAAAAACGCCGGCACTTAGCGAAGCGAGCCTTTTAGGTGAAGCTGAGCTTAGTGCCGCTGCGTTTTTCACGAAGCGAGAGCGTGTCTGCATATGCGCCGCCCCTCCCGCGCTTTGCCGGCCCCGGCGGAACCTGTCCCCGGACTGTGAGCGGTGTTTGACTTTCCGGAGTGTGCATTTTATAATAGAAGCGCGAAATGATACGGCAGGAGGAGAGGGACATCATGTGGGCATACGAGAGCGTATTTTATCAGATCTATCCGCTGGGGTTCTGCGGCGCGCCGTTTGAAAATGACGGGGTGCAGGCACACCGGATCCTGAAGGTGGAGGACTGGATCGGACATATCAAAGGGCTGGGGGCCAATGCGATTTACTTTTCCCCACTGTTTGAATCGGATACTCATGGCTACAATACCAGGGATTACCGGAAGGTGGACTGCAGGCTGGGGACCAATGAGGACTTCGCGCAGGTGTGCGCTGCGCTGCATGAGGAGGGCATCCGTGTGGTCCTGGACGGTGTGTTCAACCATGCGGGGAGAGGTTTTTTCGCTTTTCAGGATGTGCTGCAAAGCAGAGAGCATTCCAGGTATCTGAACTGGTTTTATATCGATCTGGGAGGAAATTCTCCCTATAACGACGGGCTTTGGTACGAGGGCTGGGAGGGGAATTACGATCTGGTGAAGCTGAACCTGCGCAATGAGGAGGTCATCAGCTATCTTTTGGAAAGCGTCAGGTACTGGGTGGAGGAATTCGATATCGATGGGCTGAGGCTGGATGTGGCCTACTGTCTGGAGGAAAACTTCGTGCGCCGTCTCCGCAGTTTCTGCGATGGGCTGAAGCCGGATTTCTTCCTGGTAGGGGAGATGCTGCACGGGGATTATAACCGACTGATGAACGATTCCATGCTGCATTCCGTCACCAACTATGAGTGTTATAAGGGTCTGTACTCCAGTTTCAACAGCATGAATCTGTTCGAGATCGTGCATTCTTTGCTGCGGCAGTTCGGGCCGGAAAACTGGACGCTTTATAAAGGAAAACATCTGCTCTCTTTTGTGGACAATCACGATGTCACGCGGATTGCCAGCAACCTGAACAACGAAAGACATTTGCCGTTGATCTATGCGCTGCTGTTTGGCATGCCGGGTATTCCCTGTGTTTATTACGGGAGCGAATGGGGGGCCAGGGCGCATAAGCGGGAGGGAGATCCGGCGCTGCGGGCCTGCTTTGACGCACCGATGGAGAATGAATTGACCGCCTGGATTGCCAGGCTGGCGGCGGTGCGCCGGCACTCTCATGCGCTGCAGTATGGCTCATTTCGCTCACTGTTTCTGACCAACCGGCAGTGTGTCTTTGAACGCGCGTCTCAGCGGGAGCGCGTGTTGGTCGCGATAAATGCCGATGAAACTCCCTATAGGGCCTGGTTCGACACAGGCTGTCAGAGGGCGGCGGACCTGATCAGCGGACAGGAAACGGAGCTGGAAAGCGGTATGCTGCTTCCCGCCTACAGCGCCATTTTCCTGCGCGTATAGTGCGTGCATATTATAAAGGAATGTTTTCCGGGAGGCTGAAAAGGGAGGATCCAGGAGCGGTCTGAGGAGATTTTCACTCGAAAATCACAGGCCGCTCACATTTTTTTCACAGTTTTTCCCTATACTGAACCCATGCCCTGTTTGAAACTGGGCCGTATTCTGATAGAAGGAGGTGTGCATGGATGGAAGCTTGCCGGGATCAGACCTGGCGCCATGAATGGAAGCATGAGATTGGTCCGTCCGATCTGATCGCGCTGCGCCAGCGGTTGGGAGCGGTTGCGTTTCGTGATCCGTATGCGGTGGACGGAAAGTATGAGATCCGCAGCCTGTATTTTGACAATGCACAGGACAGAGCCCTGCGGGAAAAGCTGGACGGCGTCAGCCGCAGGGAGAAATTCCGTATTCGGTATTATAACGGGGATCTGTCAGTCATTCATTTGGAAAAGAAGAGCAAGAGCGGAGGACTGGGCTGCAAACGGACCGCTCCGCTGACCGTCACGCAGGCGCAGGCCATTGCGGACGGGGAAACGGAATGGATGGCGGAGAATGCGGATCCGTTGATTCGGGAGCTGTATGTGAAGATGACGGCGGAGGGACTGCGTCCCAAAACCATCGTGGATTATGTCCGGGAACCCTTTGTGTTCGGACCGGGCAACGTCCGGGTTACGCTGGACTGGGATATCCGCACAGGGCTGGGCTGCACGGATTTTTTGAATCCGGATTGTATTACCGTTCCGGCAGGCGATGCACCGGCCATTCTGGAGGTGAAATGGGATGCCTTTCTGCCGGACATCATTCGGGATGCCATACAGCTTCCCGGCCGCCATGCCTGTGCGTTTTCCAAGTACGCACAGTGCAGAATCTATGGTTGAAAAAGGAGAAAAACAATGACATTTGGAGACATTTTTAAATCTGGATTCCTGGAAAATGTGGCTTCCGTCAGCATTTTCGATATGGTGCTGGCGCTCGTGCTGGCCTTCGGGCTGGGAATGTTCATTTTCCTGATTTATATGAAGACCTGCCAGAGCGTGATGTATTCGTCCGGATTCGGCGTGACGCTGCTGGCGCTGACCATGATCACCACGCTGGTCATTCTGGCGGTCACCAGCAACGTGGTGCTTTCCTTAGGTATGGTGGGCGCTCTGTCCATCGTACGATTCCGCACGGCCATTAAGGAACCGCTGGACATCGCGTTTTTGTTCTGGGCCATCGCCGTGGGCATCGTTCTGGCGGCGGGCATGATCCCGTTGGCGGTGATCGGCAGCGTGGTCATCGGCGTAATCCTTCTGGTGTTTGTGAACCGGAAATCCCACAGCAATCCGTATATTGTGGTTTTGCAGTGTGAAAATCATGAGAGCGAGAAGGCTGCGGAGGCATTTTTGGAGAAGGCAGCTCTGCGCTGCAGTGTCAAGAGCAAGACGGCGCGGAAGGGACTCATCGAGCTGAATTTTGAGATTCGCCTGAAGGATGACAACACGGATTTCGTAAACGAGCTTTCCGGGATGGCCGGTGTGCAGAGCGCCGCGCTCGTGAGCTATAACGGGGATTATATGGGGTGAGGACGGATGGCGTCAAACAGACACATTGGCCGTATTTGCCTGGCTGTCACTTTTGTGACCCTGCTTGTCACAGTCCTTTTGATGAACGGCAGAGTTACTGGAATGACTGTGGAGGCGGACGGAGAGGGCGAAAAGGATTTTTTTACCGCGAATGATCTGGACGGTGCGCACGATTTTTCCGATGCTGTTCGAATCACGCTGTCAGGAGAAAACGGCACTGCGGCCGGCAGCGGGGCGTATTTCCTGGACGGGGATTTGCATATTCTGTCCGCGGGAGAGTATGTTCTGTCAGGAGAGCTGACCGACGGGAGCGTGGTGGTAGACGCTAAGAAGGATGACAAAATCTGGATTCTGCTGGAGGGCGTGTCGCTGCACTGTGAGAAAAGCGCCGCGCTGCGGGTAGAACAGGCTGAAAAGGTATTTTTGACGCTGGCAGATGGAACGGTCAGTTCCTTGTCCGGCGGGACGGAATACGCACAGGCAGATGTGGACAGCGGGATCGATGGCGTGATCTATTCCAGGGACGACCTGACCATCAACGGAAGCGGTACATTGTGTATAGACGCACAGTATCAGCACGGCATCGTCTGCAATGACGACCTGGTGATCGCCGGCGGAACGATCGATATCACCGCGGTTCAGGATGGCATTCATGCCAATGACAGCGCCAGATTCACGGGAGCGGATCTTGTGATCCGCGCCGGGGACGACGGCATTACGGTATCCAATGATGACGGAACGGGCTATGTCTATGTGGCCTCCGGCAATATTTCGATTCCGGACTGTTATGAGGGGATCGAAGGGCAGACTGTTACCGTTGCCGGCGGAACGATCGACATCGCCCCGACAGATGACGGGATTAACGCCAGCGGCGGTGCGGACGCACTGATCCGGATCGAGGGCGGCAGCGTCACCGTTGTGAACGCGGCGGGCCGAGATGCGGACGGGTTGGATTCCAATGGGGATATCGTGATTGACGGCGGCACTCTTTTCATCAGCATGTCAGGAGACGGCGGCAGCTGCGCCATCGATTACGGCAGTGAGAACGGCGGCAGCTGCAGGATCGACGGCGGGACAGTGGTTGCGGCCGGCAGCAGTGCCATGGCGGAAGCGATGGATCCGGAATCCGGACAGGGCTTTCTCATGCGCAATATGGCCGGGGCAGCCGGCACGACAGTGACATTGCGGGACGGAGCGGGAAATGTATTGATTTCGCAGGAAATTCCCTGCGGCTTTTCCAACCTTATTCTGAGCACGCCTCAGCTGCGAATAGGAGAGGAATGCACGCTCTCCGTCGGCGGAGAGGAGGAACAGATCACGGTGGACAATTCCTCCGATGCCGGTGGGTTCGGAATGGGGAGGATGTTCGGCGGCGGAATGTCGGGCGGCAGAGGAATGGGCGGAATGTTCGGCGGCCGGGGGGCAGGAAAAATGCCCGCAGGTGAAAGCTCTGGCGAAGGAACGCTGGAAATACCGGACGGGAGAGCATCGCGAATGCCGGATGGAGAAATGCCGCAGGTGCCGGCTGGAGAAATGCTGCAGAGACCGGACGGAGAAAAACAACAGGCACCGGAGGGTACAATATCAGAATGGCAGGAGGCAGACGCCGCGGGAGGGCAGTTCGGACATTTTGCCGGGGAACGGCAGCCGGAAGAAATTAGCGGACACCGCGGCGGGCCGGAGAATGTCACAGAGCAGGGGACGTCTCCTGTGTCCGGCGGTGCGGCGGCGCTTATCGGGATTTCGGTTTTGGTACTGTTGGCGGGCATTTTGATTGCGGCAAAGCACCGATAGAGGGAAACCGGGAAAGGGACACTGTGCCTGCTGTACGGATCCGGAACGTGCCGCATGACCATAAATGCTGGGATGAGCGCCCCATATCGGGTGCCGGGAATGCAGTCCTGTGCGGCTATCGAAAATACGGCCTTATACGGAGGCTTCATCCAGCAGGGTGCGGACAGCACGTACAGCTTCCGGATCGGTGCGCCAGAGCTGATATTCGCTCATGCCGGGCAGTCCCATGGATACGGCAGGATTGCGGTACGTCATGCCGCTGTTCAGCACGGTCTTGCCGGACATGTGGAACGCGCGGACGGCGGTTTCGGCGAGCAGGGTTCTGACAGTATTTGCCTGAATGCCGCCGCCCGCCAGAATGACCGGCGCATCTTTTCTTTCGGAAAGCTGTTTTAACAGCGGGAGCCCTTCCAGACAGGAGGCGGCCTGGCCGGAGGTCAGAACGGTGTCGATGCCCAGTTCCTGCGCCTGCTTCAGCGCGGCAAAGGGATCCCGGCACATATCGAACGCACGGTGCAGGGTGACAGACATGCCGTGGGCACGGTCCAGAAAGCGCTTCATCTGTTCCAGATTCAGGGAGCCGTCGGGCAGCAGGCTTCCGATTACCACGCCGTTGGCGCCCGCCCGGGAAAATGCGTCGATCTCCCGGCAGATGAGGTCGGCCTCTTCCGGCGTGTAGAGAAAATCGCCGAACCGGGGACGGATCAGCACATGTACGGGAAGCTGCACGGCTTCCCGTATTTTTTCATACAGCGCCGGCGTAGGGGTAGTGCCCCCGATGATCAGATTGGCACAGAGCTCCAGCCTGTCCGCCCCGCCCTGCGCGGCGCAGATCGCGGATTCCACGGAATCCACACAGCATTCCAGCAAATATTTTTTCATGGCGTCCTCCTTTCGATGCGTCTGCCGGGACGGTATTGTGATCTGCCGCCGGACGTTTTCGAATCGTTGTTCTTTGGCTTATCTTAGCACACTTTTTCCGTCAGGGAAAGATTACCTTTCTGCATCGGCTGAATGGACAGGAAACCTCTGCCGCCATGCGTTTTTTTCGCTCGGATTGAGGCTTGCCGTTCTTTTGGTGCGCGTTTGACATCCGGTCTCTTTGGTGTTAGAATGAAGCGTAATTCTTAAGGAAAGGACGCAGAGATGGAACTGGAATTTGATGTGAAAATCGACACGGGGATCCTGTATGACTATCTGCTGCGCCATACCTATGCCAGCGCGCAGGGCATTCTGGGAAGCGCGGTGGGGGCGCTGGGCGTGGTGGCCTTTTTTCTGAACGGCTATCCGCTGTATCTGATCCTGGGCGTAATTTTGCTGGGATATCTGCCTGTGACGCTGTATCTGCGGGCGCGGCGGCAGGCGTTCAATCCGATGTTTCAAAAGCCGCTCCACTACAGGATGACGGAAGAGGGCGTGACCGTTTCCCAGGACGGGGAGGAGCAGTTCCAGCGCTGGGAAGATATGCATAGGGCCGTTTCCACCGGGCGCAGCCTGATTTTGTATACCAGCCGGGTGAATGCCAGTATTTTCCCGAGAAAAGATTTGGGCGACCGGCAGACGGACGTGATTTCGGCAATCTGTACCCATATGCCGCCCGCAAAGGTGCAGATCCGGACATGACAGAGGATGGCAGGATGGTGGTGGAAAGCTTTGGGGCAAAGGATACGTTCGCCCTTGGAGAAAAAATTGGAAAAAGTGCAAAGGCAGGGCAGGTATACAGCCTGGTCGGCGATCTCGGCGTTGGGAAAACTGTGTTCACACAGGGAGTGGCGGCGGGACTTGGCATCGCTGAGCCGGTAAACAGCCCTACCTTTACCATTTTACAGATCTATGAGGAAGGACGGCTGCCTTTCTATCATTTTGATGTTTACCGCATCGGAGATGTGGAAGAAATGGAAGAGATCGGTTATGAGGAGTTCTTTTTCGGGGAAGGTGTCTGCCTGGTGGAGTGGGCGGATTTGATCCGGGAGATCCTGCCGCCTTCCTATATAGAGGTGAAAATCGAAAAGGACCCGGAAAGAGGTTTTGATTACCGCAGGATCACGCTTGCGGAGGTCTGAGCAGTGAGGCGGCCCGTATGGCCTGCAAAATGGAGATTTTATGAAAATTCTGGCGCTGGATGCTTCCGGTCTGGTGGCGGGCGTGGCTCTGACAGAGGATGATACGCTGATCGCTGAATATACGACGGATTATAAAAAAACACATTCCCAGACATTGCTGCCGATGCTGGATGAATTGAAAAAAATGGTGGAACTGGATCTGCGAACGGTTGATGTGATCGGCGTGGCGGCGGGTCCTGGGTCTTTTACCGGACTGCGCATCGGCGCGGCTACAGCTAAGGGATTAGGGCTGGCGTTGGGCGTGAAGCTGGCCGCTGTTCCGACGGTGGATGCATTGGCCTGCAATCTGTATGGCTGTGAAAAGGTGATCTGTCCTATGATGGATGCCAGGCGCGGACAGGTCTATACGGGACTCTATACATTTGAAATGTGCGGCGGCGTTTTGAAAACGGGAGACCGGGCCGCAGGAGCAGAAGACAGCGGCGCAGGCGTGAGGAATGGCATCTCTGGAACGAGCGGCAAGGATACGGGAATAGAAGAAAGCTCCATGGAAATGCGTGTCCTGATGAGGCAGTGTGCGATGTCCGTACAGAGTCTTGCCGACGAGGTGAACCGTCTGGGGCGGGAAACAGTGTTCCTGGGAGACGGCGTGCCGGCATGTATGGAAATGCTGCGGCCGCTTCTGCGGGTGCCCTTTGCCCTGGCCCCATCCAGCTGCAACCGGCAGCGGGCAGCGGCAGTGGCGGTTTTGGCCGGCCTCATGGCGAAGCAGGGCCGGCTGGTGGAGGCGGACGATTTTTCGCCGGAATATCTGCGCGTATCGCAGGCAGAGCGGGAACGCATGGAAGCAGGTGAAGCGCAACGAAAGCTCATGCGGGCGGGCATCACGCCGCACACAAAAGAATGAGCGGGACAGCTTGCATCGGGACAGTCCGGATCCGCCGGATGCGGGAGCAGGACGCAAAGGCCGCAGCCGCGCTGGAGGCTTCGGTCTCTCCGGAAGCCTGGTCGGAAAGGGCGTTTCAGGAAGCGGTTTCGGACAAAAATGCCATATATCTGGCGGCGGAACAGGACGGTGCGCTGGTCGGCTGCTGCGGACTGTGGATTTCTCTGGACGAAGCGGATCTGTGCAATGTGGCGGTGGATCGGGCTTTTTGGAGACGGGGAATCGCTTCCAGGATGATCGGGGAGCTGTTTGCGATGGGAGAAGCGGCGGGCGTCCGGGATTTCACGCTGGAGGTCCGGAAAAAGAGCCGGGCTGCGGTGGCCCTGTATGAGAAACTGGGATTTGCGGCGGAAGGCGTGCGTCGGGATTTTTACAAAAATCCGGAGGACGATGCGCTCATCATGTGGAAGCGGCGGTCGGACGGAGCGGATACGGCGCAGGAGCCGGCTGATGGAATACGGTTTGAGCATAAACAGAAATGAAAGGTCGGCCGGATGCGGAAATAGGACAGAAGGAAGTTCGTTTTTAAACAGATTTTTTTGAAACGGGGAATGATATGCTGGAAGTATGTCTTTTAGGGACGGGCGGAATGATGCCATTGCCTTACCGGTGGCTCACTTCGATGATGGCCCGCTATAACGGGAAAAGCATTTTGATCGACTGCGGGGAGGGGACGCAGATTGCCTTGAAGGAAAAAGGCTGGAGCCCTAAACCCATTGATATCATCTGTTTTACCCATTTTCATGCGGACCATATCAGCGGCCTGCCGGGTCTGCTTCTGACCATGGGGAATGCGGAGCGGACGGAGCCGCTTCTGATTATCGGTCCGAAGGGGCTGACCAGGGTCGTGAACGCGCTGCGCATCATCGCGCCGGAGCTGCCTTTTGCCATTCAGTGTGCGGAGATTTCGGAAACGGAGCAGACGTTCCCTTTTGATGGATTCCGTATAGAAGCGTTTCGCGTTAACCACAACGTGACCTGTTACGGCTACAGCATCGCGGTGGAGCGGGCGGGCCGGTTCCAGCTCGATAAAGCGGAAGCGCTGGGCATCGAGAAGCGTTACTGGAACAAGCTGCAGAAGGGGGAGACGTTGGAGATTGACGGGCGGATCTATACACCGGATATGGTCATGGGGGAGGCGAGAAGGGGCCTGAAGGTGACCTACTGCACCGATACTCGCCCTACGGAAAGCATTGTGAAGAACGCCGCGGGTGCGGATCTGTTCATCTGTGAGGGCATGTATGGGGAACCGGAGAAAAAAGAAAAGGCGAAGGAATACAAGCACATGACCTTTTTGGAGGCCGCGGATATGGCGCGCCGGGCGGGGGTGAAGAAGCTCTGGCTGACGCATTACAGTCCTTCCATGCTCTATCCTGAAGATTTTATGGGAGGCGTGCGCCGGATCTTTCCGGAAGCTGCGGCGGCCAAAGACGGCAAGACTGTGGATCTGATGTTCGATGAGGATTAGTTTTTATGGATTCGGTGAAAGAAGAGGTTCTGATCCTGGCGGTGGAAACCTCCTGCGATGAAACGGCGGCGGCCGTGGTGCGAAACGGCCGGGAAGTGCTTTCCAACGTCATTTATTCCCAGATTGATCTGCATACCCTGTATGGCGGCGTAGTGCCGGAGATTGCTTCCCGCAAACACATCGAGAAGATCAACCCGGTGATTCGAAAGGCGCTTTCGGATGCGGATGTGTCGCTGCCCGATATCACGGCGGTGGCTGTAACTTACGGCCCGGGGCTGGTGGGGGCGCTGTTGGTGGGTGTTTCCGCGGCCAAGGCGATCGCGTTTGCAGCGGACAAGCCGCTGGTGGGCGTGCATCATATTGAAGGGCATATCTGTGCCAACTATATTGAGAACAAAGAGCTGGAGCCTCCTTTTTTATGCCTCGTGGTATCCGGCGGCCATTCTCACCTGGTCATGGTGAAGGATTACGGCGTCTATGAGATCCTGGGCAGGACCAGGGACGATGCGGCTGGAGAAGCGTTTGACAAAGTGGCCCGTGCCATCGGCCTGGGGTATCCGGGTGGGCCGAAGATTGACCGGGTTTCCCGGGAAGGCAATCCGGATGCGATTCACTTTCCGCGGGCGAAGGTGGACGACAATGTGTATGATTTCAGCTTCAGCGGGCTGAAATCCGCAGTGCTCAACTATCTGAACGGCTGTCAGATGAAGGGATTGGAGATCAATCAGGCGGATGTGGCGGCTTCCTTCCAGAAATCTGTGGTGGATGTGTTAGTGGAGCATTCCATGCGGGCTGTTGAACAGTATGGGGCGAAAAGGTTTGCCATCGCCGGGGGCGTGGCATCCAACTCCCACCTGCGGGAGGCGCTTCAGGAAGCCTGCGGAAAGCGGGAAATCCCATTTTATCGTCCGTCACCGGTCTTTTGCACGGATAATGCCGCCATGATCGGAGCAGCGGCATATTACGAGTACCGAAAAGGGATACGGCACGGCTGGGACCTGAACGCGGTGCCGGGCCTGAAGCTGGGGGAAAGATAAAAGGAAGTCACATGGAAGAGCGAAAATGGTGTACGGCAGTGGTGTTGGCCGCCGGGCAGGGAAAACGCATGGGCGGGACCGTAGCCAAGCAATATTTGAAAATCGATGGCCGCCCGCTTCTATATTATACGCTGTGCGCGTTTGAGCGGTCCCCGCTCATCGACAGCATTGTGTTGGTGGTGGGGGATGGGGCGCAGATCGCTTATTGCAAAAAAGAAATCGTAGATGCATATGCTTTCCAGAAAGTGGATATGCTCATTACCGGCGGGAGGGAGCGCTATGATTCCGTCTGGCGTGCGCTGTGCGCCATGCAGGAGCGGCCGGAATGCCGGGAGGGTTATGTGTTCATTCACGACGGGGCCAGACCGGTGGTGACGGAAGAAATCCTGCGGCGCTGTCTGGACGCGGTTGTTCAGTTTGATTCCGGGGTGGCGGGCATGCCTGCGAAGGACACCATCAAGCTGGCGGATGAAGCGGGCTTTGCGCTGGAGACGCCGCCCAGAGACCGGCTTTGGCTCATTCAGACGCCGCAGACCTTTTTATTTTCCCTGATCTATGGGGCATACCGACGTATGGAAGATACGAGGACGGATTGGGAGGAAAAAGGACTTCACATCACGGACGATGCCATGGTGGTAGAAACCTTTACCGAGCGTCGGGTGAAGCTGGTGGAAGGGTCCTATGAAAATATCAAGGTAACCACGCCGGAGGATATGGTACTGGCCAGAGCCTTTCTCGGCCTGTAGTTCTTTTGAGGTGAAAAGGAGAAAACGGGAACGAGCGGAATGTACCGGCTGGAGAGTTGGACTTTAACGCCGCAGGGGAAAATGGAACGATTAATCCTTCCAATATGTTTCTCGGTGTGCCTTTATCTGACGGTTTTCCTTTGCGAAAAATGACTTTTCCCTGGATATCCCCGAAAATTTTTTAGTGAAGTGAAAAGTTAACTTCCACTTCTAAGCCTTCTGGCGGCGAAGTGGCCGTTACTGTTACAGGAACAGAGCTT
>CANQTI010000023.1 GCA_947626725.1 uncultured Eisenbergiella sp. | reverse complement strand
TGTTCATATTCAATCCATTCGCGTCATCCGCAGGTTGGACTCAAACAGCCGGTTGAAGCCCAGCCAGCCGGTCTCCGCCGTGCTCTCCAAAATTTCCGTGAACGTTTCCAGCTTGGCGTCCGTGTTGTCCGCCAGATTCAGCGCCAGCGCTTCCATCAGCGCAGGCTTCTTGGGAGAGCCATACTCGTATTCGCCATGGTGCGCCAGGATGCAGTGCTTCAGCTGAGATTCCAGCACCGGCGGGAATCCCGGGATCGTGCGGGCTTTTTCTCCGATCATCTCCGCCCCCATGACGATGTGCCCCAGAAGCTGTCCGTCGTCGGTATAATCGTTCTGCGGAAAAAGGGAAAGCTCCCGTGTCTTGCCGATGTCGTGGCACATGGCCGCCGTCAGCAGCAGATCCCGTTTCAGCATCGGATAGGTTTTGCAGTAATACTCGCAGAGCTTCACGACGCTCAGCGTGTGCTCCAGCAGCCCGCCCATGAAGCTGTGATGCACGCTTTTGGCCGCGGAGGATTTCTGAAAGGCTGCAATAAAGATCTCATCCTCCACAAAAAAGGCTTCCAGCAGTTTTTTCAGATATGTATTTTCAATGCTGCCGATATAGCGCAGCAGTTCCTTATACATGGCAGGAATATCCTTTTTGCTCACAGGCAGGTAATTGGCCGGATCATATTCCCCCTCCCGACAGAGACGCACCCGCTTCACATTGACCTGGAGCGCATTCTGAAAGCTGGTCACATCCCCGTACACTTCAACGTAATCCAGTGCCTCAAAATCCTCTATGCCGGCGCTGTTGGGATCCCAGATCTTGGCGTCTACCGTCCCCGTTTTATCCTGCAGGATCACGCTCTCATAGGGCTTCCCGTTTTTGGTGACCGCGGACTGTTTATGCTTGCACAGATAAATGTCAGAGACCCGGTCCCCTTCCTTATAATCCTTGATGAATTTCATTTCGCTTCCTCCAATATGACGTCCACCGTCATTTCCTGATATTCCTCCGCACCCTGGCGCATCACCGTAACGGGCACGCTCATACCTGGTTCTAGGTTCATCAATGTTTCCTGATATTCCGAAAAGGAACGGAGCTCTGTCCCATTCAGCCCCACGATCACATCACCGCTTTGGATCCCCGCCTTCATGGCAGGAGAATCCATCTGGATGTTCGTCACATAAGCGCCCAGCGGCACGCCCATTTCTGTATGAATCTCCACCGGCACATCGCTTCCCGTCACACCCATGCGCGGCACCACCGCGCCGTTGGACATTTTTTCGATCAAAAGCCACAAGTCCGCTACCCCATAGGCGGTGAGAAGTTCCGCCTCATTTTCCCGGCGCAGGCTCATGGGCCGCAGAATGCCGATCACCTGTCCGGAAAGATTGATCAGAACGCCGCTGGAGTTTTCGGTCCCCATCATATCCGTGGTCAAAAGACGCACGTTGTGATCCACAAAGCTGGCCCTGGAATCTGAAGAGGTCACCATGCCGTAAATGAGAGAGGCTGCCGATCCTAAAGGCCGTCCTACCGCGATCACCGGCGTAGCGAGCAGACTGCTGCCGGAACTGCCCAGCACAGCCATCGTCAGGTTTTCCCTGGTTTCCTCCGGGATCTCCTCCAACACGACGCTGATGATAGCAAGCCCTGTCTGCGCATCCTGTCCTTTGATCTGCGCACTGGTCTGCACATCATCCTGGAACGTGACCAGAAGGCTTTCTGCCTCTTCCACCACCGTATTATCCGTCAGGATCAAAAGCTCGATCCCGTTGTCTGCCACGATCAAACCGGACGCCTGTCCTTGGTTTTCATAAATATTATCAAACCAGTCCATATCGGTCACCACGCCGGTCACCGTCACCATTGACTGGTTATTGCGCTGCACCAATGCGTACATCAGACGATAGAGCCTTTGGTAATCTGACATCTCCAGCTCCACCTTTTCCACCGTCTCCTGCCCGCCGGACAATGTTCCCGTCCCGGTCCCTCCGATTCCATCGCCAGATGTACCGGTTCCGACGCTTCCCATGCTGCCCGTACCGTCCGCGCTCATTGCACCGCCGGGGCCTCCAGCCGCATCTTCTGCGTTTCCAGCATTTTCAGGCCCATCTGCACTTACCGCGCTCCCAGATCCGCCCGGGCCGTCTGTGGCATCTGTATTTCCGGCTCCGCCCATGCCATCTGCCCCGTCCTGGTCTTCCGTTTCCTTCCTCCCGGGTCCCTCTTCGTTCTCTGTTCCGTCTCCTTTCGTTTCGCTCTGCGCCGCATCCGGCCCCTGTTCTTCCTGCTGTCCCGGCCCCTGCGCCGCATCTCTCCGGTCACTTTCTGCACCTGCTGTCCCCGACTGCACACTTTCCGTCCCAGCTCCGTCTGCGGCCTCTGTCAGAATCATATCCTCCGGAAGCATTTCATCCTCAATATCCTCTTCTCGCAGCTGCACCGGCTCCGGTTCCTCCTCCGGATAGAGCAGATTGGTGAAAACTGGTTCCAGCACCAAAAAGGTCAGACACGCAATCAAGCCAAAAATTACAGCCATGCTGGCGGTCAACAGCGTCCGCTTGATCAGCTTCTTTTTGTTCAAAGGACGCTCCTTCACCTTTTCTTTTATAAATTCTATATCCTGATTAGACTGATTTTCTTCCATATTTCCTCCGCCCCGCAGTGCGCGCGCTCGCGTCCGCACTGCTCATTGCCTACGCGTACATTATACCTCTCCCGTTTCAAACGCACAACCCCAACCGCGAACTTAGGGCGGAATCGCATCTTTCGTTTTTTACGGCGCCGGGCGGCTGCCTGAGCCTGTATGGGTATGCGGCGTCTCCAGGGGGGCGTCCCCTCCCGCGTCAAAAAAGGGCTGTCCGTTTTCCGCGCATTGTGGTATGATAGATTTGATAAAGTATGTGCCGCCGCACAGCCCGCGGGCGGAACATAGCCCTCGAAAATCAGAGAATGGAGCAGACATGATGAACGCAAAGGTTTTACGCGTATTGGAATATGATAAAATCCTCCGCCTCCTGGAGGGAAAAGCCACCTCTGACCCCGGCCGGCAGCTCTGCCGTGAGTTGACGCCCATGACCGATCCGGAAGAGATTGAACAGGCGCAGACCGAGACGGCAGACGCTCTGACGCGGATGTTCCGAAAGGGTTCCCTGAATTTCGGCAGCAATAAGCCTTTGGGCATGAGCCTTCGCTCCCTGGAGATCGGCAGTGCACTGTCTGTCGAAGAACTGCTGCGCATCGCCGGACTGCTGGAAAATACCGCACGGGTGAAAAACTACGGCAGCGCCGAGCGGGAGGACTCCCCCACAGATTCTCTGACAGAGGATTTCAACAATCTGGAACCCTTGACATCTCTGGCGAGAGAAATCCGGCGCTGTATCCCCTCCGAGGAGGAAATCGCAGATGATGCCAGCCCCAACCTGAAACGGATCCGGCGCAGCATCACCCTCACCGGCGAGCGCATCCACTCCCAGCTCAACAACATGGTCAACGGGTCTTCCCGATCCTATCTGCAGGACGCTGTGATCACCACACGGGACGGCCGCTACTGCATCCCGGTGAAATCCGAATACAAAAATCAGGTGCCCGGCATGATCCACGACCAGTCCGCCACCGGTTCCACCTATTTCATCGAACCCGCCGCGGTAGTGGAACTGAACAACCAACTGCGGGAACTGGAAATTGAAGAGCAAAAAGAAATCGCGGTCATTCTCGCATCTCTCAGCGGCCAGGCCGGAGAACACATCGCGGAACTGGCAGAGGATCAGCGAATCATGACAAAGCTGGATTTCGTCTTCGCCAAGGCGGGACTGGCCATGGACTTAAACTGCAGCCGTCCCCTGTTCAATACGGAGCATTTTATACGTATCCGGCAGGGCCGGCATCCGCTTCTGGACAGAAAAAAAGTGGTTCCCATCGACGTGGCGCTGGGCGAGGACTTCGACCTGCTCATCATCACCGGCCCCAACACCGGCGGCAAAACCGTCTGCCTGAAAACCGTAGGACTTCTGACGCTGATGGGACAGTCCGGCCTGCACATTCCGGCCCGCGACCGTTCCCAGCTCTCCGTTTTTACGGAGGTCTTCGCGGACATCGGGGACGAACAGAGCATTGAGCAGAGCCTGAGCACCTTTTCCTCTCATATGACCAGCATCGTTTCGATCCTGAAGCACGCGGATGAAAATTCCCTTTGTCTCTTTGACGAGCTGGGCGCCGGTACCGATCCCACTGAGGGCGCCGCGCTGGCCATCGCAATCCTGAACTTTCTGCATGACCGGGGCATCCGCACCATGGCGACCACACACTACAGCGAGCTGAAGATCTATGCGCTCTCCACCGATTTCGTGGAGAATGCCTGCTGCGAATTCGATGTGGAGACGCTGCGCCCCACTTACCGCCTGCTTGTTGGCATCCCCGGCAAGAGCAATGCGTTCGCCATATCCAAAAAGCTTGGGCTTTCCGAAGAGATCATCGACGCCGCCAGGCAGCAGATCACAGAACAGGATATCAGCTTTGAAGATGTGATCTCCAATCTGGAGCAGCGCCGCGTCACCATTGAGCGGGAACAGCGGGAGATCGAGGAACATAAAAAAGAAATCGAACGGCTAAAAAAACAGCTGCAGGAGAAAAATGAGCGAATTGACCAGACCCGCGACCGTATTCTCCGGGAGGCCAACGAAAAGGCCCGAGATATCCTGCAGGAGGCCAAGGATGTGGCCGACGAGACCATCCGCGTCTTCCAGAAGGCCGGACCCGGCGCCTCCATGAAGGATCTGGAAAAAACCAGGGAACAGCTGCGCGGCAGGATCGACGAGAAAAACACCGGCCTTTCTGTCGGAAAGCAGGCGCCCTCCGGATCCGTTCTCAAACCGGAGCAGCTGAAAAAGGGAGATACGGTGCGCATCCTTTCCATGGGCTTAAAGGGGACGGTCAGTTCCCTGCCGGATGCGAGGGGCAATCTCTTCGTCCAATGCGGCATCCTGCGCTCCTCCGTCAACGTCAGTGACCTGGTGCGCATCGATGAACCTACCGTCACCGCTCCCAACATGAACCGCACCGGCACGGGGAAACTGCGGATGTCCAAATCCATCTCCGTTTCCCCGGAGATCAATCTGCTGGGCAAGACCGTAGACGAGGCCCTTTCCGAGCTTGACAAATATCTGGACGACGCTTACCTGGCCCATTTGAAAAGCGTGCGCATCGTGCACGGCAAGGGTACCGGTGCGCTGCGCCAGGCAGTCCAAAAGCATCTGAAGCGGGTCAGATACGTCAAATCCTTCCGCCTGGGCGAATACGGCGAAGGTGATGCAGGCGTGACTATTGCAGTTTTCAAGGAGGAATAAAAATGGCGAGTAAACAGAAGATCCTGATCGTGGATGATGACGCCAACATCGCGGAGCTGATCTCCCTCTATCTCACGAAAGAATGCTTTGACACGATGATTGTGGGCGATGGAGAATCTGCTCTGAACGCGGTCGGCTCCTTTCAGCCCAATCTGATCCTTCTGGATCTGATGCTTCCGGGCATCGACGGCTACCAGGTATGCCGCGAGGTGCGGAGCCGTTCCAATGTGCCCATTATCATGCTGTCCGCCAAAGGCGAGATCTTCGACAAGGTACTTGGACTGGAGCTTGGGGCCGACGACTACATGGAAAAACCCTTTGATTCCAAAGAACTGGTGGCCCGCGTCAAAGCGGTCCTGCGGCGTTACAAGCCCACCCCCGCCATTCCCTCCAAGCCCTCTGTCGAATGCGTGGAGTATGACGGACTGACCGTGAACAAAACCAACTACTCCGTCCTCTATCTGGGCAACATGGTAGACATGCCCCCCAAAGAGCTGGAACTGCTCTATTTCCTGGCCTCCTCACCTAACCATGTTTTTTCCAGGGAACAGCTGCTGGATCAGATCTGGGGCTACGAATACATCGGCGACACCCGCACGGTGGATGTGCATATCAAACGCCTTCGGGAAAAAATCAAGGACTATGCCAACTGGAAAATCGCTACGATCTGGGGCATCGGATACAAATTCGAAGTCCGCTGAGAAACACGAAAGACTGCGAATCAGGCGGCTGTGGGTACTGCGGCACAAGCCCTATGCGAGTTCAAACAGACACGGGCGGCTGCGAAAGGGGAATGCATGCACAAAACGCTTTATCTCAAGTTCATACTCGCCTATATCATCTTCGGCATTTTCGGGTTCCTCGTAGTGGCGACCTTTGTATCCAGCATGACGATGGAGCATCTGAAGCGGGACCGGGCGGATTCCCTCTATAAAGAAGCCACATTGATCGCCAACACCTGCGCCTCTGACCTCTACAACAATAAAACCTCATTGGAAGAAGTCAAGGAACAGCTGGACGCCCTGAGCACTTATCTGGACGCCCGGATCTGGATCATCAACCCCTCCGGCCGCATCATCATGACCACCGAAATGCCGCTGGACGTGGAACACGAGGCCATGGTGGAGGGCTTTGATTCCACCGTCACGGCCGGCTCTTTCTATACCACCGGCAATTTTTTTGACTGCTTCACGGAAGAAATGCTCAGCGTTTTCGCGCCTATTGCCTCTAATTTTCGGGTGCGCGGCTATGTGGTCATCCACACGGCCATGTCTTCCATCCGGGCCTCCGGCGAAAGTCTGCTGTCCATTTCCTACATCATGCTGATGATCTTCTTCCTTCTTTCGCTGATTATCCTGATCTTTTTCACGGAAATGGTCTATGTGCCGCTGCGCAAGATCACCACGGCCACGGAACAGTACGCCGCTGGGAATCTGCACTACGAATTTCAAGTGGACAGCGAAGATGAAATGGGTTATCTGGCCGCATCCCTGTCCCTGATGGCCAGCGAAATCGCCCGCGGCGAAGACAATCAGAAAAAATTCATTGCCAACGTCTCCCATGACTTCCGTTCTCCCCTGACCTCCATCAAAGGGTATCTGGAAGCCATGCAGGACGGCACGATTCCCCCTGAGCTGCACGAAAAATACCTGGGCATCGTCCTGAACGAGACCGACCGGCTGATCAAGCTCACCAACAGCCTGCTGACTTTGAACAACCTGAACATGAAAGGCATGGTATTGGAAAAAACCTCCTTCGACATCAACGGAGTGGTCCGTTCCACCGCAGCCTCCTTCGAGGGCACCTGCCGTCCCAGGCGTATCCGCATCGAACTGGAGCTGACAGGGGAAACTCTCCCCGTCATTGCGGATAAAAGCAAAATCGAACAGGTCCTTTATAACCTGCTCGACAACGCCATCAAATTCTCCTACAATGACTCCGCCATCCGCATTGAAACCTCCGAAAAACACGGCAAAGTATTTATCTCCGTTAAGGACAGCGGTATTGGCATCCCGAAGGAAAGCCAGAAGCTTATTTTCGACCGTTTTTACAAAACGGATCTTTCCAGAGGCAAAGATAAGAAGGGTACCGGCCTGGGGCTGTCCATCACACGGGAAATCATCCGCGCCCATAACGAAAATATCAATGTCATCAGTACGGAAGGCGCGGGAAGTGAATTTATCTTCTCCCTTCCCGTCGACGAAACGCAGACAGAGTGATCCCTCTTTGGGGATCACTTTTTTACGCCTCTTCCTGTCTATCCTTCAACGATCTGGCCTTCGAAGCAGGACGGACAAACCACCGCTTTCTTATCTTTCTCTCCATTGCAGCCGGTGCAATTCCCCGCTTTTGCCAAGTCCCGGAAATCCGTTTTGCCGCATCGCTTCGTAGAGCACGACAGCCACGGCATTGGAAAGATTGAGAGAACGGATCTGATCCAGCATGGGGATCCGGATACAGCTTGCTTCATGCTCCACCAGGATCTCCTCCGGAATGCCTGCGCTCTCCTTCCCAAACATGATGTAATCATCCGGCCCGAAAGATACATCCGAGTAAACCGTATGGGCTTTGGTGGTGGCCATCCAAATCCGCGCTCCTGGATTTTTCTCTTGAAACTCCGCGAAATTCACATAACGGTATACTTCCAATTTCTCCCAGTAGTCCATCCCCGCACGTTTCAGCTGTTTCTCACTCAAAGAAAAGCCCAGCGGCTCTATCAAATGCAGCGCGGCACCTACCGCCGCACAGGTGCGGCCGATATTTCCTGTGTTCTGCGGAATTTCCGGCTGGTGCAGTACAATATGAAACATAAAATATTCTCTCCAAAAATAACTGCCCGGCCGATGGTCCGGCCGGGTTCCGTTTTTTCATTTCTTTATTTTTGTTCCGCCCGCAGCTTCTCGACGAAATCCGCCAGCCGCCCGATGGCGACCTTCAGATTCTCCAGCGAATACGCATAGGAAATCCGCAGAAAACCTTCGCCGCAGTCCCCGAAGGCCGTTCCCGGCACCACAGCCACCTTTTCCTCCTCCAGGAAACGGGTGGCGAATTCGTCGCTGGTCATGCCGAATTCCTTGATGCAGGGAAAGATATAAAACGCGCCGTAGGGTTCGAAACAGGGCAGACCCATCTCCCGAAAGGCGTTCACCAGATAGCGGCGGCGCTGATTGTACTGCTCCCGCATCATCGCCACGTCGTTATCTCCGTTCTTCAGTGCCTCCACCGCCGCGTACTGGCTGGTAGTGGGCGCGCACATGATAGCGAACTGATGGATCTTCAGCATCTGTTCAATGATGACTGCCGGCGCACAGGCATAGCCCAACCGCCAGCCCGTCATGGCATAGGCCTTGGAAAAGCCGTTGATCAGCACCGTACGCTCCCACATGCCAGGGATCTCGGCAATGGACACATGACGGTCCTTGTAAGTAAGCTCCGCGTAGATCTCATCGGAAAGCACGAACAGATCATGCCGGATGATCACTTCCGACACGGCCTCCAGATCCTTCCGCTCCATGATGGCTCCCGTCGGATTGTTGGGGAAGGGAAGTACCACGACCTTGGTCTTATCCGTGATGGCGTCCTCCAGCTCCTGCGCCGTGAGCCGGAACTCGTTTTCCGCCTTCAGATCGATGATCACAGGCACAGCGTTGGCCAGGATCGCGCAGGGTTCATAGGAAACATAAGAAGGCTGCGGGATGATGACCTCGTCTCCCGGATTGATCATGGCGCGCAGAGCGATATCGATGGCCTCGGAACCGCCCACCGTCACCATCACTTCTTTATTATAATCATAGGAAAGGTGAAAACGCCGCTCCAGATAATGGCTGATCTCAATTTTCAGTTCCTTCAGTCCGGCGTTGGAGGTATAAAAGGTGCGTCCTTTTTCCAGGGAATAAATACCCTCGTCCCGGATATGCCAGGGCGTATCGAAATCCGGCTCGCCCACCCCCAGAGAAATGGCATCCTTCATCTCACTCACGATGTCAAAAAATTTGCGGATGCCGGAGGGTTTGATCCCGACGATCCTGTCAGACAGCGGATTTCTCATGGCGACACCTTCTCCCTGTTATCTTCGTATTTTCTGGCCAAAATCGTTCCGTGGTCCTTATATTTTTTCAAAATAAAATGGGTCGCTGTGCTCAGTACGCTGTCCAGCGGAGCCAACTTGTCGGAAACAAAAGAGGACACCTCCTTTAACGACTTACCCTCCAGCGTGATCAGCAAGTCGTAACCGCCGGAGATCAAATAGACAGCATGCACCTCCGGATATTTATAAATGCGCTCGGCAATATTATCAAAGCCCTGCCCCCTCTGAGGAGTCACCCGCACCTCGATCAGAGCGGACACCTTCTCGATGCTGGTCTTCTCCCAATCGATCAGCGTATGATAGCCGCAGATGATTCCCTCATTCTCCATTGCGGCCATTTCATTGACTACGTCGATTTCCTCCACGCCCAGAATAACCGCCAGCTCTTTCAGGTCGATGCGGCTGTTCTTTTCGATGACTCTCAACAATTCCTCTCTCATTTTTTCCTCTCATTCCGCCGCCTGCGCGGCACAGCTTCCAATTCGGCAATATCCCGCCGAAATCACTGTTCCATTTTCTTTGAATTCTGCCTCTGCGTTTCTGCAAATCTTCTGCCAGTTCGCCAGACCCGATATATGGCGTCCTCCGTCCTGGGAGATAAAAAACGCTTATCTTCGCCATTTAAAACCACCCGGTCACGGCCGCCCTCTACACACCCGATGACCGCTGCCGGAATTCCCTCTGCCAGAAACATCTCCGCCAGCCATTCTCCATCCAGTGCCAGACAAAGCAGGCTCCCGTTCCCCGTCAGTTCATAGGGATTGATATTCAGCCAGTTGCAAATCTCCACCGTTTCCTGCCGAATAGGTATTTTTTTGAGAAAAACGGACAATCCGACTTCGGCACACTCCGCCAGTCTCCAAAGCGCCTTAAAAACGCCGCCCTCCGCCACCGCACACATCCCGCTGACACCGTAAGCCGCAGCTGCCGCAGTTTCCTGCGTCACAGACAGACAATGGCGGAACTCTCTCGCCGTGTCAATCAGTTCTGCCGGATACCGCATAAGCAAGCGTTCCCGAAACCGTTCCGCCAGCATGGCACTGCCTTCCAGCCCAGCCCATTTCGTCATCACAACACTGTCCCCGGGACGCACCCGACCGCGGCACGCTGTCTGACTGACTATTCTTTGGTTTTCCGCCGCACATGCGGCAAAGCCGCCACAGCCCTCCAGTGCATAGACCGAACCCATACCGTCATCCTCTTTCAGGCCGTTATTCCCTTCAGTTACCCGCCGCCGCATCCTGCGCCGCCTGTTGGGCCGCCTCTTGGGCTGCCTCAATCTGCGCAAGCTGCTCCTGCGTGGCCTGAATATTTGCCAGCGTATCCTTTACGATCTGTGAATTGTTGCTGGCAATGGCCGCCGCCAGAACGCTGCTGATATTCGCATCACTGGTCGCTGTCCCCACCGTTATTGTACGAGGACTCACCTGATAGTTGCTGCTGTTCACCTTTTCCCGGCTGACCTCTACACCGTTTTCCTTCACAACCTTCCACAGCTGCGCCTTATAGCCGATATGCTCCGCGCTGGTGTGCAGGAAACCGACGGGCTGGGAGGCGTCCGCCACGATGACCTCCGAATCCGGCTCGATCCGCTCCAGCACCTCGCTCTCATAGGAAACGGTGCGGGCGGGGTCCCTGGTCTCCACGCCGTACAGATTGAAGGTAATTCGCTTATCCTTTGTGTAGCCTTCTATATAGATCGGATATGCCGTATTGTTTACAAACTGAAAATCCTTGCCGGAGGATTCCGCGATGGCGGCGTCCGCGGACGGATCCACATAGGTGACGATCATGGAATGGTTATGCCTCTCCGTCACCTCCAGTTCTGCCAGAAGCACCGCATTATAAAGCGTCGTAGATACCTGGCAAATCCCGCCGCCAATGCTGTCTACCACCTTGCCGTTCAGATAGGAGCCCGCCATATAATAGCCGTTCTCCTCCGTAAAGGGCTTCACCGCCTCATAGGTGGAAAAGGTCTGTCCCGGATACAGCGTAGTTCCGTCAATCAGACTGCAGCCATTGGCCACATTTTTGCTTCGGTCAGAACCGGAAGAAGCGTAACTGGTGGTAAACGTTCCCAGCAGATCCTTCACCCGCATCAGATCCTCTGCCCGGCCCTCCGGTTCGTCCACCGCACCCACCAGGTTCACACTGCAGGCCTGCCGGTCCCACTGACCGGTCAGATACTCATAAACGGCGCTGACAGACGCATCCACGTCCACCATATAGCCGCTTCTGCCCTCCACCACTTCAAATACGCCGTTACTGCGCGTCAACTGTGCGTCAACCGCTTCTACATTGAACTGGCTGCACTTCTCCCTCACTACGCCGCCAATAGCATTGCGGTCAAAATCCAGCTCGATGTGAAAATCCCGGCCCTTGTGTGCCAAATCCTGCAGCTCTTTATACCGCTTTACGATATTGCCCTGTTTGCCGATCTGGGCCGCTTCCTGCACGATCTGCATATTTTTCCACGCGAGCCCAAGCTGTCCCGCCGTCACCGTCACGCTGCCGCCGTTCTGTTCCTGCAGCGTCACCGGCAGACTTTTCAGCTGTTCCACATAAGTCTGGATCGCCAAAGATGCCTGATCCTGCGTCAAACCGGACAGATCCATTCCATCCGCCGTCACGCCGCTGGGAATCACGTTCGGCCCTGCGGCGGACGCGTCCTGTTTCGCCGCGGCCAGGAAAAACACAGCCGCAAGACACAGCAGCAGGCGCTGAAACTTTCTCATACCCCGTTCCTTTCTCGGCCCGGCCCTTCCTCATAAAAATGAGATCAGCGTGGGAACGACCATAGCCAGCACCAGAATCACGATAATGATCGAAGAAATAATCTTTTGTGTTTTTTTGCTATGAAAATTCATGTTCTTCACCTCATTCGGGAAGCTTCTCATTCCGCTCCGCGGAACGAGAAGCAGCGGGAAATTGCTTCGCTTTTCGGGAAGCTTCTCTTTCCGCTTCGCGGAATGAGAAGCAGCGGGAAATTGCTTCGCTTTTCGGGAAGCTTCTCTTTCCGCTCCGCAGAACGAGAAGCAGCGGGAAATTGCTTCGCTTTTCGGGAAGCTTCTCTTTCCGCTCCGCGGAACGAGAAGCAGCGGGAAATTGCTTCGCAATTTCCCTTCATTATAATTCACTTCGGTCACTTTTGCAAGCTTCCGTATGCCGCAAGAATCCGGTCGATCAGACGGCTGGCCTCATTTTTCGTCAATAGCTCGATCTCGCAATCGGGCACGATGGAATAACGCACAAAGAGAGTCTGCAGCCGTTCTTTCTGCGCCCTTGTGGCAGGTCCTTCCCGCTTCGCTTTGTAAATAAGAGGCTGCGGCATAAATTCCGCGCAATCTTCCGGATCAAAAAAATCCCTGCAAAGCCGTTGATACAGAAGATGGGTAGCCCCGGCATCTCCCAGCGCACGGTGGGCCTGGATCTCAATACCATAATGAGCGCAAAGAGCGGAAAGCTGCCGACCCGGAAGCCCGGACAAATATTTCCGGGCGATCTTCAATGTGTCAATCCCCTCCCGCTCAAAGGAACAGCGCGCGTTGACCGCCGCCCGC
This sequence comes from uncultured Eisenbergiella sp., assembly GCA_947626725.1. Taxonomy (GTDB): domain Bacteria; phylum Bacillota; class Clostridia; order Lachnospirales; family Lachnospiraceae; genus Gallintestinimicrobium. The sequence goes on along the minus strand of CANQTI010000023.1, from coordinate 2,337 downwards.
TTCAAAAAAGAATAATCAAACAATACGAAATGTCCCAGCAGGGGGAGTTCTCCCGCGAACTCCAGGAAGCCGGGGATCACCTCGCCGATCAGCGGCGCGTCCCGCAGGTCCTCCTCCGTAAGCTTCGTCAGCTCCTCCGCCCTGGGCGAAAGCATCCGGCCCGGATGCACCATCGTATGAAAGCTGTCCTCGACTTGGCCGTTTCTCACCCGGATCGCGCCGATCTCTATGATCTTGTCCTGCTTTGGATTCAGTCCCGTGGTTTCCAGATCCACACACAGATAATCCTGTACCGGCTGCATCCTGTTCCCTCCATCCTGCGGACGTCTGCGGCGCCGGGCCGCGAATACCGGACGAACGGCGCTGCCGTCGGCCCGTCCCGCGGCGACGTCCCATGTCCCGCCGGTTCACCGGCCCGCCAAAGCCTCAGCCCACTCCGCCGTGTCTGGCCTGATAGTCCGGGCAGTGCTCGGTCAGAAAGCACTCCTCGCATCTGGGCGTCGGCGCCTTGCAGATTTGCCGCCCCAGCGTGATGATCTGAATGTTATACAGGATCCAGTGATCCTTCGGCAGGACCCGCATCAGCTCCATCTCCACCTTCACCGGATCGTCCTCTCCGGTCAGCCCCAGCTTTTTGGAGATCCGCTTCACATGGGTGTCCACCACCACGCTGGGCTCGTGATAAATATTTCCGCGGATCACGTTGGCGGTCTTTCTGCCCACGCCCGCCAGAGACGTCAGATCCTCCAGGGAGGACGGCACCTGGCCGCCGAATTTTTCCACCAGATCCTTACAGCAGGCTATGATATTTTTCGCTTTATTATGATAAAAACCCGTCGGGCGGATATCCTGTTCCAACTCCTTGAGATCGGCGTCCGCAAAGGCTTCCACCGACGGATATTTGACAAACAGATCCTTCGTCACGATATTGACTCTGGCGTCCGTGCACTGCGCGCTCAGAATGGTGGCGATCAGCAACTGCCATGCGTTTTCGTGATTCAGATAACAGACGTATTCCGTCCCGTAATGCTCATCCAGCAGATCCAGGATCGCTTTTGTATGCGCCTCCATTTCGGCCTTCCCTCCGTCGTTTCAGATATCGGCACCCGTTTCGTGCCTCTCCGCCGTTCCGGGCCTCTCCAGCTCCACCTCCGCCGTCCATGCGCTGCCGGTGACGGGATCCCGCCGCCGGTAGTCAAACAGCACCGCCCTTTCCCCGAAGATCTCCAGGTGCGTCATGCGCTGCAGCTGTCTTGCGCTGTATCCGGCATACTCCGGCAGATACCGCCCGGCTTCCTCTTCCTTTTTATAAAAAAGCAGGATCGCGTCATGCCATTGGGATAGATTTTCCGCGAAATCCGGCCTGCTTTTCAGGTTTTCCCGCAGATACAGATCGTACACGGCCAGATCCCGGTACAGCCCGCCGCGACCCGCATCCACGGCCGCCGCAAAATCCAGCAGGACCTGATACCGGTACAGCCGGGACGGGCTGTTCACAAAAAATCCCTTTTCTTCATAAAAGTCCGCCAGCGCGGCGAACAGGCCGAAGGGGCTTTCAAACCGTTCCTCCAACGCCGCCAGCATGTGCGTGAACTGGCCGCTGTTATAATACAGCTCCACCATGGCCTCCACCCGCTTCAGACGCGTCACGTCCGAGAAGGACAGCCATCGGGTGGACAGCACCTCATAGGGCGGCGTCTCCCAGGAGACGATGCCGAAGGCGTCCGCCATCTCCTCCATATAGGAGCCCTTCAGCACCTTCAAAAAGCCCAGTTGAAGCTGATGGGGCCGCATCCGGTACACGTCGTCAAAGGACTTTTGAAAACTGGCGAGATCCTCGTAGGGCAGTCCCGCGATCAGATCCAGATGCACGTGTACATTGTGTCCCGAGACGATCCTGCGCACCGCCTCCGCCAGCCTGCCGCAGTCCGCGGACCGCCGCACGGCCTCCAGCGTGCGCGTATTGGTGGACTGGACGCCGATCTCCAGCTGCACCAGCCCCGGCCGCATCCGGGCCAGAAGGGAAAGCTCCGCCTCATCCAGCAGCTCCGCCTCGATCTCAAAATGAAAATTCGTAACGCCGTTGTCATGCTCCAGAAGCCACTCCCACACCTCCCCGGTGCGCGCATGGCTGCAGTTAAAGGTCCGGTCCAGGAACTTCACCTGTGGCACCCGCCGGTCCAGAAAAAACTGCAGTTCTTTTTTGACCAGCTCCATGCTCCGGAACCGCACCTGACGGTCCAGTGAGGAAAGACAGTAACCGCACCGGAACGGACAGCCCCGGCTGGATTCGTAGTACAGGATCCGGTTGTCAAAGGCGGACAGATCTTCATACAG